>CAZRZN010000020.1:0-31943 GCA_964604565.1 uncultured Rhodobacterales bacterium | reverse complement strand
TCGGAACCGATACGATGATCGCCGATTACATGCTGTCGGTTCTGCGCGAAACCTGCCCTGACGATCTTGACCTGCGCATCCTGCCGATCATGGCGGTCGGCAAATCGAACGAACATCTCTGGGCGCGGGGGACCCTGACGCTCAGCGCGGCGACGGCGCTGGCCGCCTGGACGGAGATCGGCCTGTCGGTGGCACGCGCGGGGGTGCGCAAGATCGTGATCGCCAACAGCCACGGCGGCAATCTCGACCTGATTTCGATCCTGTCGCGTGAATTGCGGGTGCAGGCGGGGATGTTGGCGGTAAAATGCCAATGGGGCAATTTCGGTCATCCCGAGGGGATGTATTCCGCGCATGAGCTGCGGTTCGGCATTCATGGCGGGGATGTGGAAACCTCGTTGATGCTGGCGCACAGGCCCGATTGCGTGGACATGAGTGCGGCGCAGGATTTCCGGTCGGCGGCGGAGGATCTGGCGATCCCGCCCACCGGGCCGATCAGCCGGGGCTGGATCGCCGCGGACCTGAACTCGGACGGCACCGTGGGCAATGCGGCCGCGGGCACGGCCGAAAAGGGCGTGGCGACCGCACGGCATCAGGTGGCCGGTTTTGTCGATATGCTGCGGGCGGTGCGAGAGACCGACCTGCCAGTGGCGGCCGCCAGCCTTTAGCGTCCGCTCCGGCTGCGGCCCGGTTCTTGATGGGCCTTTCGTCCCCCCTGTGCATGCTGCTGGGACGGAAGGCTGCTCAGCGCAGACCCAGTAGGCGCGCGGCCAAGCCCAGTTCGAATACCGTCATCAGGATGCGCGTCACGTGGTGCAGACTGACCAATGCGGGATTGGCGGCAAGGCTGAGCGCAACCACCGACATCTCGGCCACGCCGCCGGGTGCGAAGCTGATCAGCAAATGCAGCCATTCGATGCCGGTGATCCACGTCAGGACGGCCGCCAGCGTGCCGCCGAGGATCAGCATGAAGGCGACAGAGATCAGCGACAGCCCCGCGCAGCGCCGCAGCAGCGCCAGATTGGTGCCCTGAAACCGCATCCCGAGACTGACGCCGATCACCAGTTGCGCCGCCGCGATCAGCCAGACCGGCAGGTGCAGGTCCAGAACGCCCGTGACCGTGGCGGTCGCCGCAAGGATCATCGGCCCGCTGAGTTGCGCGGCGGGCAGACGGATCTTTCGCGCGCCCATCAGGCCAAGGGCCGCGGCCAGACAGATCAGCAGCAGTGTCAGGGGCGTGACCTGTGTCTCTCCCGCTGCGGCCTTCAGCCCCGCCGCGCTGCCCACCGGCTCCCCCAGCCAGAGCGACAGCCCCAGCGGCAGAAAGGTGATGACCACGATGATCCGCAGGAACTGCTGCGCGGTCAGGATGCGCAGGTCGGCGCCCGCGCCCTCGCCCATCACGATGCTTTCCATCAGGCCGCCGGGGGTGCCGGCATAAAAGGCCGTGGCGCGGTCATAGCCACCCAGACGGCGAAAGATCAGCATGTTGCCCAGATGCGCCGCCACCACGAAAAACGCCAGCCCCGCCATGGTCCAGGGCAGTTGAGGCAGCAGGGCGGCAAGCTCCGGTGTGACCTGCGTGCCGATCATCACGCCGATCAGCGCGACAAAGATCGTCCGGAAGGGCAGGGGGAAACTGTAATCCTCCAGCATCGGCGGTGCCCAGATCAGCACGACCGCGGCGGAGGCAAAGAGCCCGCCTAGCATCCAGGGCATCGGCAACCCGGCCAAAGTGGCAAGGGTGCCGCCGATGGCACCGATGAAAAGCATGAGGGCGGTCTGCCAGACAAGGCGGAACGGAATCTGTAAGGTCATGGCTGCGTCTTGGTGACGCCCTTGCGCGGTCAGGGCGGCCGGTTTTTCCTTTCGGGCCAAAAGGCTCTACCTCTGCGCAGATGTCCAGCCCCCTTTTCATAGGTTCACCGATCTACCGTGGCTCTGTCTACGGGCCACGCCATCCGCTGTCGATACAGCGGGTGCCCGCGGTCATCGACCTTTCGCGCGCCCTTGGCTGGCTGTCGCCGGACAGCTACCGGTCCTCGCCGCGCGCCAAGCCGAAGGTGCTGACCGGCTTTCACACCGCCAATTACATTGCTGCGCTTCAGGCCGCCGAGGCGAGCCAGCAGGTCACCCGCGAGGTCTGCGCGCGGCACGGGCTGGGGACGCTGTCCAATCCCGTCTTTGCAGAGATGTTCCGCCGTCCCGCCACGGCGGCGGGCGGCGGACTGCTGGCGGCGGAACTGGTGGCGCGCGGCGGTGTCGTGCATAATCCGGGCGGCGGTCAGCACCATGGATTGCCGGATCGGGCCGCAGGGTTCTGCTATCTGAATGAACCGGTGCTGACGATCCGGCGCCTCTTGCAGATGGGGCTTTCGCGCGTGGCCTATGTCGATATCGACGCGCATCACGGCGACGGGGTGGAACTGGCCTTCGACGGCACCGAAAGCGTGCGCATGATATCGGTCCATGAGGCGCGGCGCTGGCCCTTCACCGGGGCGCTGGAGGATCACGCCGGGGGCGCCGCGTTCAACCTGCCGGTGGGTCGGGGGTTCAATGATACCGAATTCGCCTTTGTGCTGGAGGAGTTGATCCTGCCGGCGGTGGCGGCCTTTCGCCCTGAGGCGATCTATCTGCAATGCGGGGCGGATGCCTTGCAGGAGGATCCGCTGGCGCGGCTGTCCCTGTCGAACCGGTCGCATGTGGCGGCGGTCCGCGCATTGAGAGACCTGTCGCCGCGCCTCATCGTGGCGGGGGGCGGGGGCTACAACCCGTGGAGCGTGGCGCGATGCTGGACGGCGATCTGGGGGGAGATCGCGGGGCATCAGGCGCCGGATTCTCTGCCACCGGCGGCAGAGGCGGTGCTGCGCGACCTTGTCTGGCACCGCAAGGGGCAGCCCGATCCCGCGCTGATGACCACATTGCTGGACGCGCCCCGGTCCGGTCCCATCAACCCCGATCTGCGCGCGGATGTGACCCGGCTGTCGGCGCGGCTGCGCGTTCCGACATGACCGGGGTGGCCGGGCATTCCGGCGTGGTCCCTGCCCGGACCGATCCTGCCTGAATGCGCGACCGGGCGGGCATCCGGAGGGGTCGCCGTTCGTGCGGTCGCCGGGTGCGCAACACAGGCCACCGAGCCGCTGGGACCGCAACCGCAATGAACGCGCGGGCGGCAACGGTCGAAGGCCTCTATCCGGCCGGGCCGGTCTGTCCGGGGCAACGCGCGACCCGATCAGCGCGGCGAGGCGGATGAAATGGTCTGAGCGCGACACCGCCAAGGGTCTTGCGCCATGGCTTCCGCCGGGCGGTCAGGCCGGATTCCCTTGTTCAGGTCTGGTCGCGCTGCTTTTGCGATCAGACGACCGGCTTTGAGAACGCGCCAAGGCGCCACGTGACCTTCGGCTGTTGAAGCAGGGACGCGGAACCGATAGGCGAAGGCAAACATGGGGCCTCCGGGGCGGGCATCTGCATATCGGAAGGCGCCCAAGCCGTCTGCACACAGGGGTCCGTCAGGAAAGGGATCGGGGATGCGTATCCATATCGACGTTGAAATGCGCTACCGGTTCACGCGGCCGAACACCGTCCTCCTGGCGCTGGAGACCGCCGAGGCCGCCGGTCAGGAGATCGTGAGCGCGGACCTGGCCCTTGGCGATGCGGACGTGCATCGCATCATCGGCGACTCCGGGATCGGGCAGCGCATCTGGGCGCGCATTCCGGGGACCGAAATGAACCTGACATACCGCGCCCTTGTCGATGTCACGCGGCCGAACCTGTCTCTCGACGGGTTCGACGCGGTTCCGGTGCACCTGCTTCAGGGGGAGGTCGTGCCCTATCTGCGCGCCTCGCGCTACTGCCACTCCGACAAGTTCGTGACCTTTGTGGACCGCCGCTTCGGCCATCTGTCCGGGGGGCGGAAGATCGGCGCGATCCGCGACTGGATCGAGGCAGAGCTGACCTATGTGCCCGGCAGCTCCGATGCCGACACCAATGTGCTGGAAACATTTGCCGGACGTCAGGGCGTGTGCCGGGACTACGCCCATCTGATGTGCTCGATGGTGAGGGCCGCGCAGATCCCGGCGCGCATGGTGGCTGCCTATAGCCCGGACATCGTGCCGCCGGATTTTCACGCCCTGGCGGAGGTCTGGCTGGACGGGCAATGGCACCTTGTGGATGCAACGGGCATGTGCGGCGCGGACTCGCTGGCGGTGATCGCGGTCGGCCGTGACGCCTATGACATCGCCTTCATGGAATCGCAGGCCCCCGCAGAGATGTTGACACAGTCGGTTCGGGTGACACGGGCCTGACCTGCCGGAGCAGGTTTGCGACGCCCGGCGCGTCGGCGCGCGCGGAACGATCGTTCGGCCATGGCCATCCGCAGCGGCCCGCGTCCGAGGGGGCGCGCCACATGGTGGGCGCCGCGGGTTGGCAATTCCATGATGGGGGAATTGTGACTGGCACATCCGACCCCCATCTGCGAGCCTTGAGGCAGTCGACCCGCGTCCTAGCTAGGGTTGAAAGGAAAATCTTTTGACTGCCGCAACCTTCGAAAAAGGCCTGATGGCCTGCCCGTTCTGTGATCTGCTTCACAAGGAACCCGACACCTCGGCCAATGTCACCGTGGCATGCAGCCGGTGTGGCGCCACGCTGGCGGCCCCCCGGGACGGCGCGTTCACACGGGTGCTGGTCCTCGCCCTGACCGCGATGATCCTCATGGTTGCGGCCATCGGCTTTCCGTTTCTGGAACTGGAAGCCTCGGGTCTTTATAACCGCACATCCGTTTTCGATGCCATCCTCGCCTTTTCCAGCGGCAATCTGCTCCCGCTTGCGTTCGCGGTCGCGGCCCTGATCGTCCTGATACCCTCGCTCCGGTTCGCGGCTGTCGCCTACACGCTCTTGCCACTGGTGTTTCGTCGGCGCGCCTTCCGATATGCCAACCCGGTCTTTCGTTTTGCCGAAGCGCTGAGGCCCTGGGCCATGGCGGAAATATTCATTGTCGGCGTCGCGGTGGCGCTGATCAAGGTGGCGGGTTTGGCGTCGATCAGCCTTGGACCGGCGTTCTGGGCCTTCTGTGCCCTCGTTATCGTGACGGCCCTTCACGACACCTTCATGTGCAGGCGGACTATTTGGAAATCTCTGGAACAAAGCGCACAGTAAAGACCGCCCGGGAGGCGGGACTGGTTGCGTGCAACCGATGCGGTCTGGTCTACCAGCCGGACACGGAGACCTGCGCGCGCTGCGGCAGTGCACTGCATTCCCGCGCGCCGCAGTCGTTGCAACGCAGCTACGCCTGGCTGGTCGCCGGCATCGTCGCCTATGTGCCGGCGAATGTGTATCCCATGCTTTTGACCTCGACCCTGCTGGACCGGCAGGAAAGCACGATCGTGGGCGGTGTGATCGACCTGATGCACCACGGCGCCTATGCCATCGCCTTCATCGTCTTCGCGGCCAGCGTGCTCATTCCGGTGGGGAAGTTTCTGGCGCTGTTCTACCTCCTGCTGGCGGTGGGTCGGAATTGGCGTCTGAACGCGCACCAGCGCCATGTGATGCTGGAGATCGTGGAATTCATCGGCCGCTGGTCGATGATCGACGTGTTCGTGGTGGCCATTCTTTCGGCGCTGGTGCAGTTGGATTCGGTCGCGACGATCAACCCGGGGATTGCGGCGGTGGCCTTTGCCCTGTCGGTAGTCTTCACCATGCTCTCCGCGCAAAGCCTTGATCCAAGGCTTTTGTGGGATGAAAACGAGGACCGGACATGAACGACACAATCGAAGCTGCGGATCCCAAGGTGCGCGAGGCGCGCGGGGGTTTGCTGTCGCGGATTTCCGTGGTCTGGCTTGTGCCGGCTCTGGCGCTGATCGTTTCGCTTGGGATCGCCTGGCAAAGCTATTCGGATCAGGGCGTGCTCATCGAGGTCGCCTTTGAAAACGCATCGGGTGTGGAAGAGGGCAAGACAAGGCTCCGGTATCGCGACGTGTCGGTCGGCACGGTCGAGACCGTTTCGTTTTCCGACGACCTGTCGCAGGTGGTCGTGCAGATGCGCGTGGACAAGGATGTCGCCCCCTATATCGACGCCGATGCGCGGTTCTGGGTGGTCCGGCCGCAGGTTTCGGTGCGCGGGATCAGCGGATTGGGCACCGTGCTTGCCGGGGTTCATATCGAGGGGTCGTGGGACGCGGTCATCGACACGCCCACGGAAAGTTTTACCGGGCTTCAGGCGCCGCCGCTGGTGGGGCCGGGCATCAACGGGGTGTCGGTCATCCTGAGTTCGCGCGAGGGCAAGCAGCTGACAGCCGGGGCGCCCATTCTCTACAAGGGGATCCGCGTCGGCGTGATCGAGGCGCCGCGCCTGACCGACGAAGGCAACGAAGTCATCACCAACGGCTTTATCGAGGCGCCCTACGACACGCTGGTGACTTCCGCGACGCGGTTCTGGTATTCTTCGGGATTCAAGGTGTCCTTCGGGGCCAGCGGCGTCAATCTGGATGTGAGCAGCCTTGCCTCTCTGGTGGAGGGCGGTCTGACCTTCGACACGATGGTGTCCGGCGGCACGCCGATCGATCCCGGCGAAAATTTCCCCATTTTCGAAAGCGAGGAGGCGGCCCGCCAGAGCCTGTTTCAGAGCACTTCAGCCAATGCGCTCTCCGTGATGACGGAGTTCGACGGATCGGTCAGCGGCCTCGTTGCAGGGGCTGACGTCCGGTTTCGCGGGATCAAGGTGGGCGAGGTTGCCGATCTGACAATGAACACAGTGGAGTCAGGATCGGAAAGAGCCGTGCGGTTGCGGGCCGTTCTCGAACTCGCGCCGGTCAATATGGGTCTGGGACCGGAAGCCACCAGTGGCCAGGCGCTGGATCTTCTGCGGGATTATGTCGCGCAGGGCGTGCGCGCGCGGCTGACATCGGCCAACATCCTGACCGGCGAATTGATCGTCGAGCTTGTCGATCTGCCGGAGGCGGAGCCCGCCGTGCTTGACGAGGACGCGGCGCCCTATCCCCTTGTGCCCTCCGCCGAGGCGAACCTGTCCGATTTCAATGCCACGGCAGAGGGGGTGTTCGAGCGCATCAATGCGTTGCAGATCGAGGAACTGATTGCCTCCGCGATCAACGTGCTTGACGGGGCCAACAGCGTGATCCGATCCGATGGCGCGAAGACCGTGCTGCCAGAACTGTCCGGTACGCTGTCAGAGGCGCGTCTTGTCCTAGCCGAATTGCGCGAAGCCGGGGCATCGGACAAGCTCAATTCCGCCCTGACCTCTGCCGAAGGCGCAGCAAGAGCGGTGGAAACTGCGGCGGCGCAATTGCCTGACCTTGCGGCAAGGCTTGAAACCCTGACCGGACGGACGGAAAGTCTGCTTTCAAGTTACGATGAAAGTTCCCGCCTCATTTCGACATCCCTTGCCACCCTGCGGGATATCAGCGAAGCGGCCGAAGCCCTGAAATCCCTGGCGCGGACGCTCCAGCGCAACCCAAATTCCCTGCTCTTAGGACGGTGACATGATGTTTCGAATGATCCTGGCGGCAACGACGCTGCTTGCCCTCGCGGCCTGCGACGACAACACGCGGCGATACCCCCTCGAGGCGACGCCCTCGACGATCAAGGTGCGGGCCAGCGTCAGTTCGGTTCTGGTCAGGTCCGTGTCGCTGCCCACCTATGCGGCCTCGGAGGAGATCGCCTTTCAGGATGAGTTCGGTGTGATCAAGCTCAGCGCCTCCGACCTCTGGGCAGATGATCCTGAGCGGGCGACGACGCTGGTGATTTCCCGCCATCTCAACCAGATGACATCGGCGACGGTCGCGCCCGAGCCCTGGCCGATCGAGGAACAGCCCAAGGCCACGGTGGACGTGCGTGTGGAACAGCTTGTTGCGACCAACCGCAACACCCTGCGCCTGTCGGGGCAGTATTTCGTCGGCGGGCAGGAAATCCAGCCCGAATACAGCGAAGATCCGGAGCCGAAATCGCCACGTTACACGATCCGCGCGCGCTCGCGGCTGTTCGACATCGAAGTGCCGTTGCCCGGCGCCGCATCCGGGGCCTTGGCCGTGGCGCAGTCCAATGCGCTGCGCGTCCTGTCGGAGCGGATCGCCAAGGATCTGTGACGCGGCCCCGGCCTTTGCGGCGACGGCGGAACGCCGCGGGGCGGGTTGAGGTTCGGTGGCATCCATATCCGGCGCGTGGCGCGTCCGCCCCGAGTTGGGTGGTTGCGCCTTTGTCAGTCTTGCTTTTTGCATCCTGAAGTTGCACGCTTTCCGCACAATTCTCGGAAAGGTCTGCTCCCATGATCCTGCGTTGCGCATCCGCCGCCCTTCTTGCAGCTTGGTCGGGATGCGCCTTCGCACAGTCCCAGAGCGCGGATCTGCCGCTGCCCTCGACGCTGCCGCTGCTGGATTACGAGGCCGAGCTTTACCCCTTTGTCGCGAACCGGAGTTTTGCGACGGAGGGCTGGATCCGGGACAAGAGTTGGCGCGATACCGGGCCTTTCGTGCTCGACACGTCTTATGGCGTGCATCCCGCGGTGCGGATCTACTATTCGCCGGAGGTCGTCACCTGGCTGGAAGGCGGGCGGGAGGGGACAATCCCCGATGGCGCGATGGTGGTAAAGGAAATGGCGTCGCCCCCGGCGGCCCGCTACGTGGAATACCGCGAGACGCTGGAATACCTGTCCCCCGACGATCCCGCCGGGGTGGAGGCCGAAATCGTCGATTTTCTGCGCACGACCGGCGGCCTGAACTGGACCGTGATGGTCAAGGACAGTTCGCTGTCCCATGGCGGATGGTTCTTTGCGTCGGTCGGGCAATCCGCCGAAGTCGACAATTTCGATCCGCCGTTTTCGCCCCCCTCGGGGCAGGCCGGGGATGGCATGTGCATGCGGTGCCATGCCTCATCGGCCGAGGAACTGATCTTTTCCACCCTTGAGAACGTCGAGGGGTATCCAGGCGAGCCGCTGATCTTCCGTGTCGATGAAAGCTGGCGCGACATGGACGATTTTCCGCAGGGACCGTTCAATCTGCCCATCGCGCAGCGCCCCGCGATGGGCGCGAGCGAGGCGGCATTGATTGCCGACTTTTTCCACGACGAAAAGGCGCTTGCACGGTCCAACGCAACGGCTGCACCCTCTCCGACCCGGGCGAACCCGGATTTCATCGCAATGTTTCCGCCAAGGGATGGCATCGACATCGCCGCCGGTCAGGTGCAGAGGCTGCCCAGCGAATGGCTGGACCATGTGCCCGCACGTCCCGGCGGCCCGCAGCATTTTCTGACCTCGGACAATTGCATCGGCTGCCACGGCGGGCTGGGCGGCCCGCCATCGGGGACCACGATGTTCCTGCAAACCGGACCGGATTACGGCGACGGCTACAATATCTCGGAATATGGCGAATGGCGCTGGTCGCCGATGGGACTTGCCGGGCGGGATCCGATCTTCTTTGCCCAGCTTGAAAGCGAATTCGCCTTGTTGGAAAAGGCCGGGGCAGGGGATCTCTCGGCCAATCTGGGGACAACCTGCCTGTCCTGTCACGGCGCGATGGGGCAACGGCAATTGCAGATCGACGCCCATGCCGATCCGGAGGCCGGCCTTGACCCCAACAATTTCAAACCGGCCTACACGCTGCTGCACGCCCCCCTGACCAAGGCGGAAGAGGCGGCGCAGAAGGCGGCCGGCACCTACGATTATCACATCTACGGCAACCTCGCGCGTGAGGGCATCGCCTGCGCGGTCTGCCACCATATCGCCCCGCCGGAACGCGCCGCGGGGCAGCCGGACTACAACAAGCTCGACACCTATCTGATGAACGGCACCACCGGTGTCTTTCGCCTGAACGAGGCCGACAGGCTCATCGGCCCCTTCGACGATGTGCGGCAAAGACCCATGCAGAACGCCATGGGCATCACCCCGGTCAAGGACGACTACATCAAGGACAGTGAATTATGCGGCGCCTGCCATACGATCAACCTGCCCAATGTGGATGCGGACCCTGACAGACCGCTTGAGGGCTATACCGATGCGGATCAGGCGGTGTTCAACCGCGCGGCGCGCAATGGCGCGGACTTCTTGAACACTGAATATGGCGTGACCTTCCCGGAGGCGCTGACAGAGTTCCAGCATTCGGTCGAACAGGCGACCTATCTGGAATGGGTCAACAGCCTTTACAGCGAAAAGGCCACCGCGCGATCCTGTCAGGATTGCCACATGAAAGCGGACTTCCAGAGCGTGGATGGCACGCTGTCGCTGCCATCGCTCACGACCCAGATCGCCAGTATTCAGGATGACAAGCTGCCCGCCGTGGCGAATCTGCTGCCACAGGAAGAGATCGACGTGCCCTTCCGCGAGGGCTACCGGCGGCACAGTTTTGTCGGGCTCAACGTGTTCATGGTGGAGATGCTGCGCCAGTTCCGGACGGAGATGGGGATGAGCCGGACCGATCCCATGACCTACGCGACCAACGGCGCGCAACTGTCCATCGACACGATGGTGCTTCAGGCCGCCGAAGAAACCGCCGATGTCACGCTGGACCTGACCGAAGGTTATGGCGGCCTTGTCGCCAGTGTGGGCGTCACCAACAAGACCGGGCACAGGCTGCCCTCCGGCGTCGGATTCCGGCGTGCCTTCCTTGAGGTCCGTGCCGTGGGCGCAGAGGGGCAGACGCTGTGGTGTTCGGGCTGCACGAATGGGGCGGGCGTCATCGTGGATGCGATCGGACAGCCCTTGCCGACCGAGTTTCTGGACGTCGTGCCCGAGGGCGCGGAGACCGCGCTGTTCCAGCCCCATCACCGGGTCATCACCGATCAGACGCAGGTGCAGATCTATGAGGAACTGACCCAGAACGCAGAGCGCGCCTTCACCACCAGCTTTGTGCATCGCGTCTACCATCCCAAAGACAACCGCCTGACGCCGCATGGTGCATTGACCCCCGGCACACCTGAATTCATTGCCAAATTCGGCGACAGCGAGGTCACGGCGGCCTTCATGAAGGCGACGATGCCCGAAGGGCGCGCGACGCGGGATCCCGATTTCGTCCCCGGATCGGATCGGCTGGAATACCGCATTTCCCTGCCGCCGGGCATGGATCCGGCCAAGGTAACGGTGACCGCCACGCTCTATTCACAGGCCATCCCGCCCTATTTCCTCAAGCAGCGTTTTGAGACAGCGCCGAACGGGCCGGCGACGCAGCGGCTGTATTATCTCGCCAGCCGGCTCAAGACCGAGGGCACGGCAATAGAGAACTGGAAACTGGCGACGGGATCCGCTTCCGCCGCGCTTGAATAGGCGCTGCCCCAGAGGTAGCGCCCGGTCCGCCCCTTGTCAGCCCCGCGCGATCGGCACGGAGAATGCCTGAAGAAAGCGGTCGATGCTGCGTTCGATTGCGGGGCCGGGATCTTCGGGGCAGGGCATCCGGTAGATGTGCTGGCGGATGCCGATGTAGACGATGCCGCCATGCAGGTTCCACAGATCTTCCATGTCGGGCGTGGTCCCGGTGGAGGAGGCAACCCGGATCTCCTCCAGCAGGGGATGCAGGATCATCTCGTTCATGTGTTGCAGGTAGCGCCGGTTCAATTCCGCCCCGGCAAGGCCCGAGAACATGAATATCCGCATCCATTCGTGTTCGAAGATGAGTTTGCTGTAATCGCTGTAGAAGGCCAGCAACCGGGCCCGGAGCGGCACGTTCCGGTCGACAAGGCGCACGGGCCAGTCAGGCGAGAGACGTTCCAGATAGACCCGGGCATAGACCGCCTCGATCAGGGCGTCCTTCGTGTCGAAATAATTGAAAAGCAGCGACTGGGTGATGCCCAGCTCCCGTGCAAGGTCGCGGGTCTTTCCGTCCAGTCCGACCTTGGCAAAGAACACCACCGCGCCGTCAATGATGTTCTGGCGCCGCTCGTCGGGTGGCATGCGCCTCCGGCGCGGCTGCGTCGCGTCACTTGCCGGACCGGTCGCGTTTTTCATTTTCATGGATCGTTCTCTGGACAGAAAAATTTCTCCTTGCAATGACAATACATTTGTTGATCATGTGATCAATAGCTGGTGCGGAGGAGTGCCGGCTGTCTGGGAGGACATTTGATGAAAGCTTCAGCGGGTGGATATGCCCGGGCGGCTGACCTTGGTCATGCCCTCGAAATGCTTGCCTCTGCCGAGGGCATGGGCCGCATTCTTGCCGGTGGTCAAAGCCTTGTGGCGGCGATGAACATGCGCTTGTCGACCGGGGACCTTCTGATCGACATTTCGCGCATTTCGGATCTGTCCGGCGTCCGTGAGGCGGACGGCCGCTTGCGGATCGGGGCGCTGACCCGCCATGCCGACATCGGCGCGAATCCCCTGGTCCGAACCCATGCGCCGCTTCTGGCTGATGCGGTGGGCCATATCGCCCATGCCGCGATCAGGAACCGCGGGACCATCGGCGGGGCCATGGCCCATGCGGATCCGGCGGCGGAATTTCCAGCTTGTGCGCTGGCGCTTGGGGCAACCATGCATGTGGTCGGCCCCAAAGGTGAACGGGACGTGGAGGCGGACGCCTTTTTCCACGAAGTGTTCGAGACGGACCTCCAACCGGACGAAATCCTGACCGCGATCAGCGTGCCCGTGGCTGAATCCGGCGAACGGCAGGTGCTGCAAGAGGTCGCGCGCCGGTCCGGCGACTATGCGCTGGCAGGATTGTGCCTGGTCAAACGCGCAGCCGGGCACCGCGTGTCGCTGCTGTCGGTCGGTCCAAGGCCGGTTCTGGCGCGGGAGGCCATGAAGCGTCTCGATGCGGGCGATCCGGAGGGCGCGGTCGCGGCGCTGCGGTCGGAAATCGACCCGCCGTCCGACACGCAGGCCAGCGCCGGATACCGCCGTCACATCGCGGGCGTCCTGTTGCGCCGTGCGGTGGCACAGATCACAGGAGAGATGGCATGAACGACATTTTCCGCGACAAGGTGGACATAGAGCTGACCGTCAACGGTGAGCAGGTCGAGGCCCGGGTGCCCGCCGGGCAGCATGTCATCGATTTTCTGCGGCAGGACCTTGGCCTGACCGGCGCCCATGCCAGTTGTGAACACGGGGTTTGCGGCGCCTGCACCATTCGCGTCGACGGTTTGGCGGTGCGCGGCTGCCTGATGCTTGCCGCCCAGCTTGACGGGGCAGAGGTCTGGACCGTCGAGGGGCTGTCGGACTCGAACGCCGTCCGCGACTTGCAGGACGCTTTTGTCGCGCGCAACGCGCTGCAATGCGGCTTTTGCACGCCGGGCATGCTGGTCGCGGCCGAGGAGCTTCTGTCACGCGGCGGCGTCCCCGGGCGCGCGGAGATCCGCGAGCATCTGTCCGGCAATTACTGCCGCTGCACAGGATATGAGGCGATCGTGGATGCAGTCGAAAGCGTGGCCCGCCAGCGGGCCGGAAAGGCAACGGCATGACGGTTCAATTCGGCAATCCCGACCGGCCCAATTCCTATATCGGCAAGACCGTGCCGCGTCCCAACGCGGGCAGGCTGGTGGAGGGGCGCGGCAAATACGTGGATGACATCGTGCTGCCGCGCATGGCGCATGTGGTCTTCGTGCGCTCGCCGCTGGCCCATGCCCGGATCACGGGCATCGACATCACGCAGGCGAAGGCGGCCAAGGGCGTTCTGCGGGTCTTTACCGGCGCGGATCTGGCAGAGGTCTGCACCCCGTGGGTGGCTGTTCTGGCGCATCTCAAGGGGCTGAAATCACCGCCCGAACATCCCATGGCCGTGGACCGCGCCGTCTGGGTCGGGGAGCCGGTCGTTGCCGTTGTCGCGACCTCGCGCGCCGCCGCCGAGGACGCCGCGGATCTGGTCGAGGTCGATTATGACCCGCTGCCGGTCGTGGGCGACATGATGAGCGCGCTGGACAGCGAAACGCCCGTGCTGCACCCCGATCTTGGCGACAACCTTGCCTTTCGGCGCCTGCATGAGGAGGGCGATGTGGATGACGCCTTTGGCAAGGCGCACAAGGTCGTCTCTGCCAAATTCCGGACCGCCCGCCATACCGGCGTCACGCTGGAGCCGCGCTCCATCCTCGTGGACTGGAACCCGGCGGAGAACCAGCTGACCGCCTATCATGCGACGCAGGCACCTCACATGATGCAATCGGTTCTGGCCAAGCATCTGGATCTGCCGGAATCCCGGGTGCGCGTGATCTGCGACGATGTCGGCGGCTCCTACGGGATCAAGGTGCATGTCTACCCCGATGAGATGGCCACGGCGGCGATTTCGCGGATCATGGCGCGCCCGGTCAAGTTCATCGCCGACCGGCTGGAGAGTTTCAGCACCGATATCCACGCCCGCGACCATGAGATCGAGGCAAAGATCGCGGTCGATGCCGAGGGACGGATCCTTGGGTTCGATGTGGACGACTGGACCGCGATCGGGGCGTATTCGGTCTACCCGCGAACCTCGGCCATCGAGGGCAATCAGGTGGTCAACCTTTGTGGTGGGCCTTATGATTTCGCCAACTACCGCGCCCGGACGACCGTGGTCTTCCAGAACAAGACGCCGACCTGTCAGTATCGCGCGGTGGGCCATCCCATCGCTGTGGCGATCACCGAAGGGCTGGTTGACATGGCCGCCGCCGAACTGGGCATGGACCCGGTCGAGATCCGCCGCCGCAACATGTATGCCGACGACGCCTATCCCGTGACGTCGCCGGCCAAGATGCGGTTCGAGGGGCTGTCGCACCATCAAAGCATGGACAAGCTCGTGGCGCTGATGGATTACGACGCCCTGCGCGCCGATCAGGCCGAGGCACGCAAGCGCGGCGTGTATCGCGGTATCGGCATCGCAAGTTTCATCGAACTGACCAATCCCTCGCCCTTCATGTATGGTATCGGCGGCGCGCGCATTTCGGCGCAGGATGGCTGCACCGTTCGGATGGATCCCGACGGGTCCATCGTCGCGTTGTCGGGTGTCACCGAACAGGGGCAGGGGACCGAGGCGATGCTGAGCCAGATCGTCGCCGAGGGGGTCGGCGTTCTGCCGTCCAACGTGCGGGTGATCACCGGGGACACGCAGGTGACGCCCTATGGCGGTGGGACATGGGCCTCTCGCGGGGCCGGTATCGGCGGCGAGGCGGCCTTGCAGTCGGCCCGCGCGCTGCGGAACTCGATCCTCGAAGTGGCGGCAGCGATGCTTCAGGCCGATCAGGCCAGCCTCGACATCCGGGACGGCGAAGTGGTGGATGCCGACACGGGGCAGGCCCGGATGCCCTTGGCGGAACTGGGGCGCATCGTCTATTTCCGGGGCGACACGCTGCCCACCGGTCTGCCGCGCGAACTGGTCCAGACCCGGCATTACATCACCTCCGAGTATCCGTTTGCCTTCACCAATGGCGTGCAGGCCTCCTATCTGGAGGTGGATACGGAGACCGGCGTCGTGACCCTGTTGAAACACTGGTGCGTCGAGGATTGCGGGCGCATCATCAACCCGCAACTGGTCGACGAACAGATCCGTGGCGGGATCGTTCAGGGCCTTGGCGGCGCGCTGTTCGAGGAAATCCACTATGACGAGGAGGCCCAGTTGCTGAACGGGTCGATGGCCGATTACCTCGTGCCGATGGCGGCAGAGATGCCGGACATGATCCTAGGCCACGTGGAAACCCCGACCAAGGAAAGCGAACTGGGCGCCAAGGGCGCCGGGGAGGCCGGGACCGCCGGGGCGCCCGCCGCCGTCATGAACGCGATCAACGACGCCCTGCGGCCCCTGGGCGCGCAGGTCAGCGAAATGCCCTTCACGCCGGAACGCATCCTGCGGGCGCTTGGGGCGATAGAAGACTGAAACCATCAGGGGGTCCGAGGAGGGATCCCCGTCAAGGGAGGAAGACAGATGAAATTCAATACACTCATCGCGGTTGCAACGGTCGGCATGTCCGCCGCGACCTGGGCATCGGCCCAGCAGCAGATCACCGTCAACATCGGCTCATCGCACCCGGAGGCCAATATCTGGGTCTATGCGATGAAAAACACCTTTCAACCGGAGGTGAACCGCATCCTGCAAGAGGCGGGCAACGAATATCAGGTGAACTGGGTCGAGGCCTATGCCGGGACGCTGTATAAATTCACCGACACGCGCGAGGCCGTGATGGACGGGATCGTCGACGTCGGCATGGTGGGCACCGTCTGGGAAGGTGCGAACATGCCGCTTCAGAACGTCACCTATTTCACGCCCTTCGCCACCGAAGATCACCGGATGATCATCGAGATCTTCGACGACCTCAGCCAGAACCTGCCTGAACTGGCGAACAGCTGGTCCGAGAACGGCATGGTTCACCTGTCCTCGCTGATCACCGACAGCTACGACATCTACGCGACCTTCCCGGTCAGTTCGATGGACGACCTGCAAAACCGCAAGCTGAACGCGCCGGGCACCTCGGCCAACTGGCTTCAGGAAACCGGGGCCACGCCGGTGGATGGCGCGCTGACCACCTATTACACCAACATCCAGACCGGCGTAACCGAAGGCACGCTGTCCTTTGCCTCCGGCATCCTGCCGACGCGCGTCTACGAAGTGGCGCCGGAACTGACCCGCGTGGGCATCGGCTCGATGTATTTCGGCGGGATCGCCGCGAACGAGGATTTCTTCGATGGCCTGCCCGAGCCCGTGCAGCAAGCCTTCCGCGAAGCGGCGCAGGCCACATCCGTGGCCCATGGGGACTATGTCGCCGATCTGGCGGCGCGCGCGATGACGGAAATGCAGGCCGCCGGCCTGACGGTGCATGAACTGCCCGAAGCGGAAAAGGCGGCCTGGGTCGAGGGCCTGCCCGATATCGTCGCGCCTTGGCTGGAACAGACCGGCGATGCCGGCAAGGTCGTCCTGTCGGCCTATTTCGACGCCCTGCGCGAACGCGGTGCGACACCGCTGCGCGACTGGGACGCCGACCGCTGATACAACACGGATGACGGGCACCCGTCCGCGCATGGCGCGGGCGGGTGACGTCCCAAATCGCCCCTCCCCATTGCTTCAATTTATGAGTGCGCCCGGATGAGCCAGGAACACCCGACCGACAACGACGAGATCCTTGTCCCGAAATTCGCAGACGCGCCCGTCGGTGCGGTGCTGGGCAGCGTGGCGGCGGTCATGTCGTCCTTTGGCACGCTTTGCATCGGTGGTCTGATGGCGCTGGTCGTGACGGATGTTGTCGGGCGCAATTTCTTCGATGCGCCGATCACGGGTGTCTCCGAAATCGCGGGACGCACGGTCGTGGCCATCGTGTTTCTGCAAGTTGCCGCGGCGATCCAGCAAAAACGCCTGACGCGAGCGGATTTCCTTGTGCGTCGGATCGAGGGCAAGTCGCCCCGCACGGTGTCCCTGCTGGAGGCGGTCTTTGCCCTTGCCGGTGCGATCGTCTTTGCGCTGATCTGCTGGGCGTCCTGGCCCAAGATGATGGATGCATGGTACGGGGCGGAATTCTTTGGCGTTCAGGGCGTGTTCACCATCCCGACCGCGCCGTTTCGCGCCATCACGGTGCTGGGCTCTGCCGTGGCCGCTTTATCCGCACTTTACCGCCTTTCCGTGGAAATGCGCAGTTTCAGGAGCTTTTCCACATGACGACCTTGATGATCGGGTTCGTTCTGATCGGTGTTCTGATCGGTCTGGTGCTGCTTGGGATGCAGATCGCTTATGCACTGTTTCTGGTGGCCTTTGCCGGAATCTGGATCATTCGGGACAACATGGGCCTTGCCTTTCGGATGCTCGAACTCACGACCTACAGCGGCATCGCGGATTATCTCTTCGCAACCATTCCGCTTTTTGTGCTCATGGGCCTTCTGGTCAGCGTGTCGAACGTCGGACGCGACACCTTCGAGGTTGCGGAGGAACTGTTGCGCCGCATGATCTGCGGTCTGGGCGTGGCGACCGTGGCGGCCAACACGATCTTTGCCGCCGTGACTGGCGTCTCCATCGCCTCGGCGGCGGTTTTCACGCGCGTGGCCGTGCCGGAGATGAAGCGCCACGGCTATCGCCCGGCCTTTGCCGCCGGAACGGTGGCCGGATCGTCGGTTCTGGGAATGCTGATCCCGCCCAGCCTGTTGCTGATCATCTACGGGGTGCTGGCCGAAGTATCGATCGGCGGCATGTTCATCGCGGGCATTCTTCCGGGCATGATGCTTGCCGGGGGATTTGTCGCGATGCTGATCGGCGTCACCATGCTGTTTCCCGGCTTTGTGCTGACCGACCCCAAGGCGTCCAAGGCCCGGCGGCTGGACGTCGCCGCGGAAAAGATGCCGGCACGCACCATGTTGGCCAAGCTGTTTCCGATCCTGATGCTGGTGGTGCTGGTTCTGGGCGGGCTTTATACCGGCTATTTCACCCCGACCGAGGCCGGTGGCATCGGCGCCTTCGGGGCGTTGATCGTCGCACTGTCGCGCCGGTCGCTGAACCGTCACAAGCTTTGGGAGGTGATGAAACAGACCGGGGTCATCTCGGTGTCGATCCTGCTGTTGCTGATCGCGGCGAGCTTTTATTCCCGCATGCTGTCGATTGCGGGCCTGCCCAATGCCATCGCCGCCCTCGTTCAGGGATCGGGGTTCAGTCCGCTGAGCTTCATGATCTTCTACGCGGCGATCATCCTGCTGATGGGAATGATCCTCGACAGCACGTCGATCCTGCTGATCATGGTCCCGATCGCGGCGCCGATCGCGCAGGGCATGGGCATCGACCTCAGCCATTTCGGCATTGTCACGGTTCTGGCGGTGGAGATAGGGTTGCTGACGCCGCCGTTCGGCATTTCGGTCTTTACGGTGCACAATACGCTAAACGATCCGGACGTTTCCGTCGAACAGGTCTTTGGCGCGACCATGCCCTTCATCGGTGTGATGCTGATCGTCCTGCTGCTGGTTGCGTTCTTTCCGACCATTTCCACCCTGTTCCTGTGACCCCGCCTCGGTTCGGGATCGCCGAAGGCTTGCAGAATCCGTCTTGACGGAACGATGACAGGCGCGTCAGCCGGTGTCCCACGCGGCCAGCGCCGCGCGGGCGACCTCGGCGCCATGTGTCTCCTGCACGAAATGCCCGGCTTCGGGCAGCATCAGGGCAGGCCGCCGGATGCCAAGGATGCCGTGCATCTTCTCCATCAGCGACGGTGGGATAAGTGTGTCCCGTTCACCGACCGCCATGAAACTGTCTCCCTGCCAATCCGACCGCCACCATTGGGCGGCCCGGCGCGACAGGTCGACGCCCTCCATGTGCCGTTCGGTCATCACGAGGAAAGGAAAGCGGCGCGCACCGGCGCGATAACGCGCATCGGGAAACGGGGCGGCATAGGCCGCGGCGGCGGCATCGCTCATGCCGGGGACGTATGTCTGGAACAGCGCGGCCATGTCGTAATCCGGGTTTTCCCGATGAAATGCGCGCCATGCGTCGAACCCCTCGGTGCTGCCGCCGCCAAGGCCTAGAACCGTATTCATCACCAGGAGCCGGTCAAAGCGCGCGGGCATGTCCGGCGGGATGGTCAGCCCGAGGATGCCGCCCCAGTCCTGCACCACCAGCGTCACGTTGCGCAGGTCGAGCGCTTCGATCAGCGCCATGAGGCTCTGCCGGTGAAAATCGAAGGTGTAGGCCGCGTCGTCCACAGGCTTGTCCGACCGACCGAAGCCGAACAGGTCCGGGGCCACGACCCGGGCGCCGGTTTCCAGAAAGACCGGGATCATGTGCCGGTAGACAAAGCTCCAGGACGGTTGTCCATGCAGGCACAGGAACACCCGGTCAGCTTCTTCGGGTCCCTCATCGACCCGGGCCATGCGCAGCCTCTCGAACCCTGGAAGGTCCCTGGAATAGGCCGGGGTCCATGGAAAATCCGGCAAGCTCGCAAAGCGGGAGTCGGGCGTTCGGGCTACGTCGGCAGGGACCATCGGCGTTCTCCTCCAGAAGCCTGCACAGCAGATCGCGGGAACCTTGTCGGGTCAAGGGAAATGGCGGCTTGCAGTGTCTGTCAGGCCCATTGCCAACGGGGTATCTGCCGGGATGTATTGGGACCCGTGATCGCCCCTGCGGCCGGATCCGCGTGTGTTCCATGTGCTCGGGAAGGGGCGCAGACGTGGCGGGCATGGGCGCGGATCGGACTCGGAGCAAGATCCCCAGTCCGTCTGACTACCGCCAAGACCTTGGGGCAGGGCGGCGGGACGCGCATGGCCCGCTGCGTGATGGCCGGAACACCTGCCCGACCTAGGGTTGCGCCGGAACTTCCGGCCGCCGATCAACGCCGTGACCCTGCGGCATGCCCGGCGGCTTGTGACCCCAGTGTGATGGGGCTGCGCGGTCGGTGCCGAACCGGTGCCAAAGGCGTCCCGAGCCTGATTTCGCGGTGCGTCCCGCGCATCCCGGACCCCTTCGGCCCTGTTGGGCATCCGTTCCGGCCGTCCTGAGCATTGCCTCATTGTCCAAGATGATGCCGTTCCACCCTGTGGGCCAGCGCATCCACAGCGCGATGCAGCAGGATGGTGAGAACCGCGACCACAAGGACCGCCGCGAACATCAGGTCTGTCTTCGCCCGTCCGTTCGCAAGCAACATCAGGTAGCCAAGCCCGCGCGACGCGCCGACCCATTCGCCGATGATCGCGCCTATCGGTGCGTAGACCGCCGCCAGCCGCAAACCGGACATTAGTCCGGGCAGGGCCGCCGGCATCCGCACGCACCACAGGATCCGACCCCGTCCAGCGCCCATGACACGGGCCTGCGCGATCCAGGCGCGCGGTGTGGTCATCAGCGCGTCGTAAAAGGCCGAAGTGACGGGGAAGTATATGATGAGCAGCGCCATCGCGATCTTGGAACCCAGACCATAGCCGAACCAAAGCGTGAAGATCGGCGCCAGCGCAAAGACCGGGATGGCCTGGCTGAAGACAAGCAATGGCCGCAGCGTCCGCGCCGCGGTCGGCGAAAGCGCGAGCAGCGTGGCCGAGATCCAGCCCAGCATCGCCCCAAGCGTCAGCCCGACCAGCACCTCCGTAATCGTGATCACCGCATGTTCCGCCAGCAGCACCCGGTTGGACCAAAGCGCCTCGGCCACGCGCAGCGGCCCGGGCAGGATGAAGGAGGGCATGTCGAGCGCCAGGATCACCCCCTGCCAGAGCGTGAGACCCAGCAGCAGCGGCAACCCAATGCGCAGGGCGGTCATGCGGCCTCCAGCAGCAGGCGCGTCAGGCGCCCCGTCATCGTCAGCGTATCTTCTCCGTCCAGCGGCCGCGGGATCGGCCGCGCGCCCGCCGTGCCGACCTCCTCGATCCCGGTGGCCGTCAGTACTATGATACGCTCGCCGAGGCGGGCGGCCTCGACAGGGTCGTGGGTCACGTGGAGCACGGTGCGCCCGCCCAGTTCGGCGACGGCAAGATCCTGCATCCGGGCCCGCGTCGCGACGTCGAGCGCCGAAAAGGGCTCATCCAGCAGCGCAACCGGCCGGTCCTCGAACAGCGTGCGGGCAAGCGCGGCGCGCTGCCGTTGGCCGCCGGACAGGGCATGCGGCTTGCGCTGCGCGAGATCGGCCAGCCCGACACGGTGCAGCAAGGCCCGTGTCCGCCCGGCGTCCGCCCGCTGGCGCCGCAGCCGCGCGCCCAGCGTGACGTTGTCCCGCACCGTGAGCCAGGGCAGCAGCCCGTCCGACTGCGCCATCAGCGCCACGCGCCCCTGAAGTGTCTGACCATCTTCGGCCTCTGCCCGTCCGTCCAGTGTCAACGCTTCGGCCAGCCCGGCGAAGCAGTGCAGCAAAGTCGATTTTCCGGTCCCCGAAGGACCGAGCAGGCAGGTCCAGCGCCCCGCCTCTGCGTGCATCCTGACGGGACCAAGCAGGACAGCCTTTCCCGCCGTGACCCGGCCCGAAAAGGCAAGGCCCGGCGGGGTCACGGGGCCAGTCCCATGTCCCAGAACCCGATCTCCAGCCGTGTGGCGGTGGTAAAGCGTCGGCAAAGATCCGGCCATCGCGGGCAGTCCTGCGGCGCGGGGCCCAGCCGGCGCGTGACGGCGCCGTCGATCAGGGCACCCACCTCGGCGCAGAGGGTCTGATAATCGGCCCCGCCATAGGTTCCGATCCAGTCGCTGTAGGTCTTTGACCCGGCCTCGGATGTCAGCCGCGCGCCGATCTCGCCATAGCCCAGAACGCAGGGCGCCAGCGCCGCCAGCAGGTCCGCGATATCGCCGGAATGGCCCGCGTCGAGCACGTAACGCGTATAGGCGAGATTGGCGGGCCGCTCCTCGGCGGCCTGCAATGCGGCCTCGTCGATGCCCTCTGCGGCGCAGGTTTCGACGTGCAGCCGCATCTCTTCATCGATCAGGGCCTTGGCCGTGGCGGCGCAGGTCCGCATCTCCGCGATGGTTTCAGCCTTCGTCACGGCCAGCGCCCATGCCCGCGCGAAATGCACAAGAAAGATGTAGTCCTGCACGAGGTAATGCAGATAGGCCGCGCGCGGCAGGCTGCCGTCGCCAAGGCTCCGGACAAAGGCATGGTCTGTATAGGCCCGCCAGTCGGTGCCCGCCGCCGCGCGCCAAAGGGTGAATGTCCGGCCATAGGTCATTGCGTCTCCCCCGGCATGATCGCAAGGTCGGAGACGGGCCGGATTTCTTCGGTCAGTCCCTGCGCGTGGAGGAACCGCTCGAACCGGGCATAGCGGCCTGTGTCGAATGCGGCGGGCCGCAGGGCAAAGCGGGGCAGGGTATCCTGCCAGGCCTTGGCGTTCAGCTCGTCGTCCAGTTCGGCGGACGTTGCGGCAAAGATTTCCCAGCTTTCCTGCGGATGATTGATGATAAACTGCACCGCCTCCTCGGTCGCGGCAAGGAAACGGTCGATCATCTCCGGATCCATCCGGTCCGGGTTGGCGACGTAGATCAGTTCGTCATAGGCCGGCACGCCTTCTTCCTCGGGATAGAAGCAGCGGCCGCCGATACCCTCTATCTCCATCTGGTTCAGTTCGAAGTTGCGGAACGCGCCGATCACCGCGTCGACCTGTCCCGACATCAGCGCGGGCGAGAGTGACCAGTTCACGTTGACCAGTTCGATGTCCTCCATGGTCAGCCCGGCCGGAGAGAGCATCGCGGAGAGCAGCGCCTCCTCAACCCCGGCGACCGAAAAGCCGACCTTGCGGCCGCCCAGATCGGCGATCTCCTCAACCGGTCCGTCCGCCAGCACCAGCAGGCAGTTCAGCGGTGTGGCGACCAGCGTGCCAACGCGTTTCAGCGGCAACCCCTCGGCGACCTGAAGGTGCAGTTGCGGCTGATAGGAGATGGCAAGATCCGCGCGACCGGCTGCCGCCATTTTTGGCGGATCGGCCGGGTCGGCGGGGGCGATGACCTCGACCTCCAGATCCACATCCGCGAAATATCCATTCTCCTGCGCGATGATGATCGGGCCATGATCGGGGTTCACGAACCAATCGAGGATGAGGGTCATCTTGTCCGTGGCCGCGGCGGGTGCTGCGCAGAGGCAGAAAAGCAAAGTCAGGTGTTTCATGCAGGTTCTCCGTTTTGGTCGCCGAGGGCGACGAGCGTGATCTCTCCATCCCAGATCGCAGCCAGCCGTTCTGCCGCGGTCCAGGCGCGCTGGCCCGACCGGCAGCACAGAACGGCGCGCTGGCCGGGGGCGGGAACGGGGCCGCCGGGGCCGAAATCATCGGCGGCATGGCGCAGGGCATTTTCGCGCAGGGGCGGCCCTTCGGAGGGGGCGCGCAGGTCGACAACGAAATCATCGGATGCGATGTCTTTCGGGGCGAGAAAACGGTGCGGATTGGCGGGTTCCGGCGCGCCGTCGAAGGAAAATCCGCCGAGCCGGTGCGCGAGGCCGTCATAGCTTGCGATCCGGCCCAGCGGCGAGGGCGTCATCCCGGTCAGCACTGCCAGCGCCATCTGCGCCTGAAGCCCGCCAACCACCCCCACGACCGGACCCAGCACGCCATCCTCGGCGCAGGAGCCCAGCCGTTGCGGCAAGTCCGGAAAGACCGCCCGCAGCGAGGGGGCGCCGCCGCAGAACCCGCCTGCATATCCTTCCGTCCCGAGGACCGAGGCGCTGACCAGCGGGACGTGTCGGGCATGGCAGAGATCCGACAGGATGTAGCTTGCCGCAAAGCTGTCGGCGCAGTCGAGAACCAGCGACATCCCCGCACTCAGCAGTGCCGCGTTTTCGGGGCCAAGCATCGCGCTGACCGGTTCGACCCGGCAATCGGGGTTGAGGCCGCCAAGCGCGGCGGCGGCGGCCCGTGCCTTGGGCGCATCGATATCGGCCATGCGGAACAGCGTCTGCCGGTGCAGGTTGCTTTCGTCCACCCGGTCGGGGTCGACCAGCCGGATATGCCCGGTTCCGGCCCCCGCGAGGTATTGCAGCACCGGCGCGGCCAGTCCACCGGCACCGACAACCAGCACCGAGGCCGCGCGCAATCTGTCCTGTCCGGCCACGCCCAGATCCGGCACCGCGATCTGGCGCGCATAGCGGCTCATCGCGTCACCTCGATCCATTCGCGTATCCGCGCCTCGGGGTCGGCGTTCAGCGTGATGTCCGTCACCGCCGAGACGATATCGGCCCCCGCGGCGAAGGCTTGGGGGGCGCGGACGGTGGACAGTCCGCCGATTGCCACAAGCGGCAGGTCGCCGATGCGGCGTTTCCAGTCTGCCACGCGCTCCAGCCCCTGTTCGTGCCATTTCATCCGCTTCAGGATGGTCGGCCAGACCGGTCCCAGCGCGACGTAATCCGGCCCGCAGTCCAGCGCACGCGCCAGTTCCGCCTCGTCGTGGGTAGAGATGCCCATTTTCAGGCCGGCGGCCCGGATCGCACCAAGGTCCGCGCTGTCCAGATCCTCCTGCCCCAGATGCACCCAGTCGCAGCCCAGATCCGCAGCCAATCGCCAATGATCGTTGACAACCAGAACTGCGCCCACAGCGCAGCACAGATCCCGTGCGCGTTCGATCATTCCGCGCAGCTCGGCCTCTGGCCGGTCCTTCACCCGCAATTGCACCAGCTTGACACCCAGCGGCAGGGCGCGGTGCAACCAGTCGGGATGATCGAAGATGGGATAGAACCGGTCCAGCGTCATTCCAGCACCGCCAGTCCCAGCATCGGGGTCGAGGGGGCGGCCATGTCGCGCGGCTCCATCGGATCGGCGGAATGGGCCAGCCGTCCGGCCTCCAGCGCGCGGGCAAACCCCTCGGCCATCGCGGCAGGGTCGCCGGCACGGGCCACTGCCGTGTTCAGCAGGACCGCGTCAAACCCCATCTCCATGGCCTGCGCCGCATGGCTCGGTCGGCCAAGGCCCGCGTCGATCACCATCGGCACATCGGGGAACTGGGCGCGCAGCGTGCGCAGGCCGTAGACGTTGTTCAGGCCCAGCCCCGTGCCGATCGGTGCACCCCAGGGCATCAGCACCTCGCAGCCGGCCTCCAGCAGACGACCGCCGAGGATCCCGTCCTCGGTCGTGTAGGGAAAGACCCGGAAGCCGTCATTGCACAGGATGCGCGCGGCCTCGACCAGTCCGAAAGGGTCGGGTTGCAACGTGTCCTCATGACCGATGACCTCAAGCTTGATCCAGTCGGTGCCGAAGATTTCCCGCGCCATATGCGCCGTTGTCACGGCCTCACGCACCGAATGGCAGCCCGCCGTGTTGGGCAGCACCGGAATACCGAGGCCCCGGATCAGGTCCCAGAACCCCGCGCCGCCGCCCCCCGCGGCCTCACGGCGCAGCGACACCGTGGCGACCCCGGCGCCAGAGCGGCGAAAGGCTTCTGCCAGCACGGCAGGCGAGGGATATTGCGCGGTGCCCAGCATCAGCGGTGAGGCGATTTCCGTCCCGTAAAAAGCCGTCATCTCAGCCTCCCTGCTTCGGGGCGAGGATTTCGAGGCGGTCCCCCTCGGACAGTGCCTGCGCAGCCCGCGCCGCCGCCGGCACAAAGGTCTCGTTCACCGCCGTGGCCACCCGGGCCTTGCCGTAGCCGAGTTCCTCCAGCGCCGCGCCCAGATCGGTCGCCGCAATATCGGCGGGCGTGCCGTTTACCGTGATCTTCATTGCATCAACTCCGGTTCCACGCCGTCCAGCACCAGCGCCGCCGTCATCCGCGCAAGCGCGGGCGCCAGCAAAAAGCCGTGCCGGAACAGGCCGTTGACATGGATGCGGTCGCCCTCTCGGACGATCCGCGGCAGGTTGTCGGGAAAGGCCGGGCGCGCATCGGCGCCGATCTCCAGCACCTCTGCTTCGGCAAAGGCGGGATGCAGGGCATAGGCCGCGTTCAGCAGTTCCGCCAACGATCGCAGGGTCGGGGGGCCGCGACCGTCGCTTTCGATCTGCGTGGCGCCCAGCATATAGATCCCCGCACCCCGCGGCACGAGGTAAAGGGGGTGGCGCGGATGCAGCAGCCGCACCGTGTGGCGCAGCGCGATATCGGGCGCGTGCAGCACCGCCATCTCACCCCGGACGCCGCGCAGGTCGGGCAGCCTGCCGCGGGCGGCAAGGCCCCGGCAGTCGATCACCGTGCCTTGTGCCGCGCCCTCGGTTTCGATGTCGATCCCTTGCTGGGACAACCCGTGCCGCAGGGTTTCGAGCGCCTTGCGCGGGTCGATATGTGCCTCGTCAACCATGTGAAGCGCGCCGGGGAACCGACTGGCCAGCGCGGGCTCCAGCGCGGCGAGGTCCCCGGCCGCCAGTCTGCGGTGCCCTATCGTCCGCCGGGCGAAACGGTCCAATTCGCCCCGGTCGCGGCCCAGCGCCACCACGAGGGTGCCCGCGCCTGTCACCTCGGCCCCGGCCCTGCGCCACCAATCGGCGGCTTCGGCGCCGAGCCGCGTCACGGGTTCTTCGGCGGTTTCGCCCTCGCACAGGGGCGCAAGCATGCCGCCGGCCCACCACGAACAGCCGCCGGGACCCGGCCCGCCCTCCGGATCGAGGATCCGCACCGCCGCGCCGCGCCCGGCCAATTCCCGCGCGACGCACAGGCCTGCCACGCCCGCGCCGAGGATCGTGACCTCCGGGTTCATGTCCAGATCTCATGGAAATGGTGGACCGGCCCGTGGCCCTGTCCGACGTCCAGCCGGTCCGCTGCCGCGATGGCCGCATGCAGCCACGAATGGGCCCGCCGAACGGCTGCTTCGGGCGTTGCGCCCTTGGCCATTTCGGACGCGATGGCGGAGGCGAGCGAACAGCCCGTGCCATGCGTGTTGCGCGTCGGCAGACGAGGCGCCTCGATGATGCGCGTACCGGCGCCGGTCACCAGCACGTCGCGGCAGGTCTCGCCCTCGGCGTGGCCCCCCTTCATCAATACCGCCCCGGGGCCGAGCGCCAGCAGCCCCTTGCCCTGCGCCTGCATCTCTTCGGGCGTGGTGGCCGTGCCCCGGTCGAGCAGCCGGCCCGCCTCTGGCAGGTTGGGGGTCAGGAGCGTGGCGCGGGGCAACAAGTGGTCTTTCATCGCGGCGATGGCCGCGTCGTCGAGCAGCGGGTCGCCTGACTGTGCCACCATGACCGGGTCCAGCACGATTGGCCCGGTGAAGGCCCGAAGCGCTTCGGCGGTTGCCTCGACGATTCCGACAGTGCCCAGCATGCCGATCTTGACCGCGTCAATCGCGATATCATCCAGCACGGCGGCGATTTGCGCGGCCACCATGTCGGGCGAGAGCGCGTGCACCGCCTGCACGCCGACCGTGTTCTGGGCCGTGACTGCCGTGATCGCGGTGGCCCCGTAGACCCCAAACGCCGAGGCGGTCTTGATATCCGCCTGAAGGCCCGCGCCTCCGCCGCTGTCGGATCCGGCGATGATCAGAAGCTTTGCGATCGCTGCCATGTCTTCCTCCGTTTGCGGGATGCGACGGAGGTGACGGTTGGACGAACAGGCAGGTGCCCGTTTTGACGACTCTCCGTTCCCTACGCCGGCATTGCCCGGATCAGGTTCGATGGGTCGGCGCGATGCCTCTCAGCCCCGTGACGGGGCACCCCAACGGATGTTCTTTGGATCGTAACCGCTGCTCCCAAGCGGTGCAACCATGTTGTAGCGGGTGGAAAACACGCGTTTCGTCCGAGGCGGGCCATGTCTTGGGACACCCCGCCAGACCGCCGGCTAGGCGCCGGGCACGCGACGCGCGCGGACTGAGACGCCCGGCCGGGATCTTTGGCTGGCAGGTATGGCGTTGATCTTTCCCGTTGGTCGATCCGGCGTCAGTCGGGTGCGTCGGTGGCGTTGCGGTTCGAAAGCCAGACCCAGAAGCTGAGCACGATGGCCGAGGCAGAGATCAAGGTCATGACCGTGCCGGGAAAGAATTTCACGTAGCCCGGCAGGTCGACGAACAGGAAATAGCCGACATCCGCAAGACCCCCGACCATTGCCGTTACCCAGATCGCGGTCAGGGTGCCGCGCCAGATAAAGACGGCGCCGACGAGCGTGGCAAGTCCGATCCAAAGAAGGTTGAAACCATGCTGGTTCAGCACGCCACCGACGGCCGGGTGATATTCCGCAACCAGAAGCGCAGGATCGACTGCGTCGGCAATCGCGGCGAACCCTCGGGACGGGGCCTGGACGATCGTCAGCACGCCGGCCAGCATGTGCACAAGGCCCCAGATCACCCAGAGCAGGGCGGCGATCTTGAGGGCGGTGGTGTGTGGTTTGGTCATTCGAAACTCCTGTGGTTTCAGTGTCGGGGAATGGCGGATGAGCCTCCGGTCAAGGCCCTGTCGTGGCCCTGTCATGGCTCCGCGGCCGAGGGGCTTGCGAAGGTACGGAGCAGAGCATCCAGCGCGGCGATATCCTCTGGACGGGTCAGCCGCGCGGTATCGGCGTCCCATGCCTCCGGCCATCGCCCGATGCCAAGCGTCCCGCAGAGGTTGGCGCCCAAGTGCGGTGCGAGCATCTGCTGGCTTGCCAGCACATTGGCGCCCGCGCGCGCACCCGGGCTGGCGGCCAGCATCGCCACCGGCTTGCCTTGCCAGAGCTTCATGTCGATCCGGCTCATCCAGTCGAAGACATTTTTCCAGGCCGCCGTGACGAAGCCGTTGTGTTCGGCGAAGGACACCAGAACCGCATCCGCTGCGCCGATCCGGGCGAAGAAGTCTTGCGCCGGGGCGGCAACGCCGCCTTCGCGTTCGCGGTCGATCGAATAGATCGGCATCTCGTAGTCGTTCAGGTCGAGTGTCTCGATCTCCGCGCCGGGGGCGATGTCCCGCAGGCGCAGTGCGGCATGGTCGATCAGGGTGCGATTGATGGATCTTCGGCTGTTGCTGGCCGCGAAGGCGAGGATTTTCATGGGGGTGTCCTTTGGACGGGTCAAGCGGAGCGTTTGCCGAACCACATCCGTCGCATGAGGCCGTCCTTGAGGACGATCTGGTGATAGATCGCCGCCGCGATGTGCAGGACGATCGGCACCAACAGAAGAGTCGCGATGATCCCGTGGGCCGCGCGCCGCGGCAGGTCGGACAGTTCTGGTGGCAATGTCTTGGCCGCGTCGCCGTAAACGATGGGAAAGAGGCCCGCGCCGAATGCCGTTGCAAGCCCGGTCAGCACCATGCCCCCGATCAGCGCGTAGTAGCCCCAATGCGTCCAGCGCCCGATCCGGTCAAGGATTTCGTTTCCGGTCTTTGCATGGGGTGGATGCGCGCTGCCGGTGCGCGTGACGATGCGCAAGACAAGAAGCACGCCGATCGCCATGCCAAAGATCATGTGCCCACCGAGGCCCGTGACCTTGTCCGGGCTGTCGGGCGGCATGTTGGCAAGGAAAAGACCTCCGGCGGCGAGTGCGACAAGGATCATCGGCGCCATCAGCCAGTGCAGCGCGACGAGAAGGGGATGATATCTTTGCATGGTCAGGCCCTCTCGGCGACTCCGGTCGTCTTGCAGTCTGCGGTTGCTCAATGACGCGCACCAGACATCCAATTGCGCAGGATATGCGCATTGATGCGACACAAGCCCGATGCTATCTATGCAGTCCGATGGATTACTGGATGGAACTTCGCACCGCACTGATGGTCGCGCGCCTTGGCACGGTCAGCGCTGCGGCCGAGGCACTCGGCGTGCACCGCGCCACGGTCAATCGGCACGTGGAAACGCTCGAAGGCGCGTTCGGCGGGCCGCTTTTCCAGCGCCATGCGCGCGGCTATGCCCTGACCGACGCAGGCCGCGACATGTTGGAGGTCGCCGGGCGGGCAGATGAGATGTTCGAAAGTCTGGCAGGGCGGGCGCGCGGCAAGGCCGGGCAGCTCTCCGGGTCGCTCATCGTGACGGCGCTGGCTGGCGTCGCGCCGCTGGTCATGCCGGCTGTGCGCGACTTCCATCTTGCCCATCCGCGGATCGCACTGGAATTCATCGCGGGGGCACAGCTCGCGCGGCTGGAATATGGCGAGGCGCATGTGGCGATTCGCGCCGGAGCGAAACCGGATGTGCCAGACTACGTCGTGACGCTGTTTCGCCGCCTGCGCTTCGGGCTCTATGCCAGCAGGGGCTACATCGACCGGTGGGGGGAGGCTGATCCTGCGGACCTCGGCGGCCATCGGTTTGTTGGCGCGGTTTGCGCGCAGCGGACGGTTCCCTATGCCGAGTGGATGAATGCCAATGTCGTGCCCGAGGCGCTGGCCCTGCGCACCACGGACCCGCAGGTGCTGCACAGCGCCGTGTGCGAGGGTCTGGGCCTTGGGTTTATCGCCGAACACGACGCCGGCGTGCGACCCGACCTCGTGGAGGTCATCCCGCCTGACGAGGCGTGGTCCACCGCGCTCTGGATCGTCACCCATGTCGACCTGCACCGGACGGCCAAGGTTCAGGCCCTTCTTTCGCACCTCAAGGTGCATGCATCGGCGCAGGCGGCAGGGCGGTCCGCCACCCCGCAGAGGCGGCAAGAACAGAGACGGCACTAACCGGCCTTTTCAGCACGGACAGGCACAGGACTCGCACCTGCCCGATCTTGACCCGGATCAGCCTCCGTTCGGCACATGTCCGTGTCGGCGACCTATTCGGCAAGCGCAACATCGCGGGGACCGGTGAAGTCGAGCAGACCGATGCAGGGGATGTCGCTGTCGCAGCGGTCGCCATGCGCCACCCCGCCCCGGACCAGCGAATAATCGCCCGATCCGGTTGCAACCTCGGTGCCGTCGGATTCGATATGCACCCAGGTTCCCTGTATGGTCAGCCCCCAATAATCATGCGTATGCGTGTGCATCGGCAGCGCGACGCCGGGCTCCATCTTGAAAAGCCACGCCGCACCTGTGGCGTCGTCACCCCAGGCCAAGGCGATCTGCACCCCGGGAAGCGGAGCATCGACCCATTCGACGTTCTCGAGCGCGACATGGGTTTCCGCGTGGCCGTGGTTTTCGGCGAAGGCGGCGGTCCCAAGGGCGAGGGCTGCCGCGGTTGCGGCGATCAGGGAATTCATCATGGTCGTTGTCCTTTCGGTGGGTGGGTCGTTCGGGTGTTGGTCGCGTGCGGGTGCAAGGGGCGGTCAGGCGTCAGTGCCGCCGAGGACGGCATCCAGCTGCATCTCCGTCAAGAGCGCGTCCTGGCGTGGCTGTGCGAAAGCGTTCAACTCATCGACGCCCCAGGTGATGCCGACGACGGTGCGCGTGGGCCGTTTGCCCGGTTCCGCGTCGGCAAGTTTCAGATATGTGTCGATAACGAGTTGTGGATCCGGTGCCGCGTCGCTGGCTAGCATGTCGGCAAATCCCGCGACCATCGTCGTGGGAATGTCCCGCAGATTGCCGTATGAGGCGAGGATGTCGTCATGCGCGGGCGGCTGTCCCGCCGCCAGCAAATTGGACGGAAAAGGCCCCGGCTCGACCAGTGCGACGTCAACGCCGAAGGGCGCCACCTCGTACCGCAGGCTCTGGCTATAGGCCTCCAGCGCGTGTTTCGTGGCACAATAGGTGCCAAAGAATGGCACCGACACCCGCCCGGCCAAGGAACTGGTGTTGATGATCAATCCGGAGCCGGCCATGCGCATCGCCGGCAGGATGGCCTGCATGGTGCGAATGGCGCCGAAATAGTTGGTGTCCATCTGCTCATGGGCCTGCGCGACGCTGTAGGCCTCGG
>CAZRZN010000019.1:0-33153 GCA_964604565.1 uncultured Rhodobacterales bacterium | reverse complement strand
CCGCCCTGCAGCTCCAACCGTTCCACGTGATCGCCCAGCGTGTAGCTGGCCAGATAGGAAATCACCGTATCGGTGCCCTCACCGCTCAATTCGATCACGATGTCCCCGGCCGCGCCGACCAGGTAGCGGTCATTGCCGGTCCTGCCGACCATGTAGTCGGCGCCCGCCCCGCCGTTCAGCGTGTTGTCCAGCCCGTTGCCGACCAGCGTATTGGCCAGCGCGTTGCCAGTGCCGTTTACCGCCGCGCCCCGCAACTCCAGCCGTTCGACGTGATCGCCAAGCGTGTAGCTTGCAAGGTAGGAGATCACGGTATCTGTGCCCTCGCCACTCAGTTCGGTCACGCTGTCACCGGCGGCGCCGACGATATATTGGTCACTCCCCGTGCCGCCGACCATGTCGTCGGCGCCTGCGCCGCCGTTCAGCGTGTCATCGCCGCCATTGCCGTGAATTGTCTCGTTCCCGGATGTTCCGGTGATGTCACTGGATCCGGAGCTGTCAAGGAAGCGTTCGAAATTCGCCGCCGTCCGCATGTTGCTGAAATAGGCAAAAGCGCCGGTCGCCATGTCGAAGGTGATGTTACCGGACGTCCCTGAGTAGTCCAGCGTGTCGGTATCCATACCGCCATCGACATTGTCGAGACCATCGCCACTGTCGACCGTGATAAGGTCGTCGCCCGATCCGCCTTCAACGCTATCGTCGCCCAACCCGCCGCGAAGCGTGTCGTGGCCATTGCCGCCACGCACCGTATCGACGCCATTGCCACCTTCGATCGTATCGCTGCCGCCACCACCATCAAGGGCATTGTCCTCCAGATTGCCGGTGATGCTGTCATCGCCGTTCCCGGCGTTCACGTTCTCGATACTGGTGAGGGTAGAAAGATAGCCGCCGGAGGTCGTGTCGAATTCGCCATCTTCCAGATCGACCCTGTAGTCATTCAAGTAGCCGCTGAATTCCAGCGTGTCGGTGTCCGCGCCGCCGTCAAAGCTTTCGCCGGATCGAGGTCCACTCGTTCCCGGATAGAGCGTGTCGTCGCCAATTCCGCCGACAAGCGAGTCTTGACCGCTGCTTCCGGCGTCGAGGTAATCGGCGCCGCCACCGCCATCCAGAACGTTATCGGCAGAATTCCCGGTAATGCTGTCATCGCCGCTTCCGGCGTTCACGTTTTCGATGCTGGTAAGGGTGGACAGATAGCCACCGGAGGTCGTGTCGAACTCACCGCTTTCCAGATCGACCCGATACGCATTCGAATAATCACTGAATTCCAGCGTATCGGTGTCCGCACCGCCGTCGAAGCTTTCGCCGGATCGCACCCCGCCTGTCCCCGGATAGAGCGTGTCGTCGCCAGCCCCACCGATCAGGGTATCCTGGCCGGACGTTCCAGCATCGAGGTGGTTGTCACCGTCGTTCCCGGTGATTTCGTCGTCCCCCGATCCGCCGATCGCGTTTTCGATCAGCGACCGGGTATCGCCATCGTGAAGCAAGGCATTGAAAATATTGCCACGCGCCGTGTTGCCGTCACCGAGATTGGCCAGTTGCGTCGCACTGAAGACCGAATGTTCCCCCGGCTCCAGATTTAGCGTCAGGTCGGTGCTGTAATCACTCAGATCATAGGTATCGGTCCCGCCGCCATCCCAGATCGTCGCAAAGATCCGGTTACCGCCCGGGTCGATTGCAATATCGCCGTCCACCAGCGTATCGCCACTGCCGGGTGACCACTTGTAGACCGTGTCGCCTGAATTGGTGCTGTAATCAGCCCCATACATTTCTTGCAGGGCGGCGATATCCGCCATCATCCAAGTTTGCGCGTAGCCCCACGTCTCATTGGAGTATCCGCCAATCAACGGGTCGTTGATATAGGACCGGTAGGTCATGATGGAATATTCCATCGAATCCCGGTTCGTCGGCAGCGCGGTGTCGCCCTCCACTCCCGAGCCGGTGTTATGCCCGTGTTTCAGGCCCAGAGCATGACCAAGCTCGTGAATATGGGTGTGCCAGGCGAAATTGCCCGCAGTGGGGGTGCGGTAAACATAGCTGTTGTAAGGGCCGAACCAGACATCGCCATTATCGTCAAGATCCGTGGTCTCATAATTGCCGGGAAAGTCTGAGACCCGCGCCGTTCCCAGCGACGCCGAAGAAGTTTCGCCGATCCGGATATGCTCCCGCACCACCGTGTCCGGCGTGGTGTCCTCGACGATCCCCAAATTCGTGAACCCTTCGACGGCGAACCCCCTTGCCGCGGCAACCCCAAGATCGTCGTTCATCGCGAAATGAACGGCCGTTTCCTGCGCCGCGGTCACTGCATTGAAGTTGTTCGGCAGAAATTCGGTGGCCGTGGGATAGTCGTAAACGCTGTCGTTGGTTGGAAAGGAATAATAGATGGTCGCATCTGCCCAGCGGACTCCCGTCATCACTCCGTCGATCAGGTCGTCCCCGGTTCTGGGAATTGTCGTTGTCGTGGCGTCTCTTCCGCTCATCGGTCTACTCCCGTTCGGTTGGAGGCCGTGAAATTGGGGCACGGGTCGGCGTGCCGTCCGCATGTTCGGCCAAGCGGTGCTTCGCGCGTTTCGTCAGCGGGTGATCCGGGTGACGCGCGATGAACAGCTCCCAAGCTGCGCGGGTGTCCCGTTCCATCGCGGCATCGAATTCCTGCCGGATCGCGATATCGCCGTCTCTGGCGTAATTGCCAGTGTCGTCTATGGGCATGTCCAGATTCCCGACCGGGATCTCCGGTGGTTGGTTCTCAATTGGCTTTTTGACGGCGTCGCAGGCCATCATGGGCGCAGGCAACAATAAGGCGAAAAGCCCGAAGCGTATGAAATTCGTTGGACTCATTAGGTTAAACTTGAGCCGAAGTTTGGTCGGCTGCTGTATGCAACAGTGCACCCTATAGGCCTGCGAGTCAAATTTTACGCGGCACCGGGCCTGCGGGATCTCCGGTCACGCTGACCCTGACGAAGCGCCGATATCCCGGAAAAGTCCTGCCATCAGACGCAACGCGTCACGGCAAAGTGGTTTCAGCACATGTTCGTTCGGCGCGTGCTGCGAGCAGCCGCGATAGGAATGCGGCACCCAGACTGTCGGCAGTCCCAGAACTTCTGCAAAGGCATCATTGGGCAGAGAGCCGGCGAGATTCGGCAGGATATGTGGCGCCTGACCGGAGGTGGCCTGCAAGGATCGCGCGACAAAGTTCACCCACGGATGATCCGGGGACAGGCGGGTGGCCCGGAAAAATCCACGCTCTTGCGGGAGGATCCGAACCTTTTGGAACCCGTGCAGATCCAGATGGCGGCGCAGGGCCGGCAAGATCCGTTCAGGTTCCGTGCCGATCACGTAGCGCAATTGGCAGGTCGCGCGCGCCGAGGCCGAGATGGCATTGACGGGCGCTTCGGGCATGCCGCTTTTCATGGCGAGGATGGCAAAGCTGTTCCAGCCATAGGCGCGCTCTGCGGGCGTAAGACCGGGTTCGCCCCAATCCTCGTCGATCTCCGGGCCGTCGCCGCCCGCGACAGGCAAACCGTCAAGCGCCGCGCGGATCTCATCGGTCAGGCTGTCGGGCCGCCATTCGCGGATGCGGATCTGTCCGCGGGCGTCGGTGATAGTGGCCAGCGCCTGAGCCAGGACCATCGCCGGATCCGCCAGCAATCCGCCCCAATTGCCGGAATGATGCCCGCCGTCACGCAGGGACACGTCCAGATCGAAGGTGATGGCGCCACGCGATCCAAGGAAGATGGTCGGAACCTCCGGGTGCAGGCGTGGCCCGTCGGAGGCAATCAGCACATCCGCCTTGAGCAAGTCCCGGTGCGTATCGAAGAATGCGGCAAGCCCCGGAGAGCCGGTTTCCTCACCTGTTTCGATCATGACCTTGCAGTTGAACCCCAGCGCGCCGCGCGTCTGGAGCACCGCATCGAGGGCGGCCAGATTGATCAGGTGCTGGCCCTTGTTGTCTGCCGTCCCGCGGCCATAAAGACGATCGCCCTCCTCGACGAGGCGAAAGGGATGCAGCCCTTTGCGCCACTGCTCGGTCTGGGCGCGGATCACGTCGCCATGCCCATATGTCAGAACTGTCGTCAGGTCGTCGCCTTCGTGGCGGTGTGCCAGCAGGATCGGACCAGCGCCGTCCACCGGATTTGTATGTATCTTGCAGGAAAAGCCCATGCCGCGCAGCCGTTCGGCCATAGCCACTTCGAGATAACGGAAAAGCTCCGGGGTCTTTTCGGCTGTCTGGCTCTCGCTTTCATAGGCGACAAGATCGGCCAGTTCAGCCTTGAAGCGACCGCTGTCGAAATACTCTGACGCATGGGAAATCGCCGCGCTCTCGGTCATGGTCGTTTCGATCCTTCATGTTTGGCGCCCAGATATGCCGCCAAAGCTGCCATGGATTCAGCATGGCCCTTCCGCCGTTGACGGCCCAACCTGCAACGTCTGGACCTGTTGGGGCAATGGATACCGAAGTGAAAAGGGCAGGGCCCAATTTGCCGCTGGGCCATCTGTGGCGCAGGCGGGCCTGAAATTGCCTGCTTGGTTCTGTCCGACGAATAGGTCTAGGATTGGGGCTGGCCTCCGTCGGCGTCACGGGGACTTCGCGGGGGCGAGCCGTCACTTTGCTGGTGCTGGTGCCCGGAATCAGCCTGTGTTGCGCGACGGAAACCGGTGGCGGTGCCTTGCCCGCAATCCTGTCCAGAAGATAGCGCGCCGCGCATTGCCCGGTCTCGCGCACGGACAGGTCGATGGTGGTCAACTTCGGGTCCAGCAGGGCGCCGATGGAAAGATTGTCAAAGCCGGAGATGGAGATGTCCCCGGGCACATCCACACCGATCTTTCGCGCCTGCAACAGCGCGCCGATGGCAAAGACATCCGTGCTGCACAGGAGGGCAGTGGGGGGCGAGGGGCGTGCCATCAGCGCCTCGATCACCTTGCCACCCGCTTCGTAGGTTGGTTCTTCCTCGAAGACATCGTTCTCCCGAAGCACCAGTCCACGCGCCTCGATCGCCGTGCGAAAGCCTCTCAGTCGGGTGCGGGCGCGATCATTGTTGGCCATTGGAAACTCTAGGATCGCAAAATCCTTGTGGCCGAGGTCAAGCAGGTGGTCCGCCATCTCATGCGCGGCGGCGAATTTGTCCGCCCCGACCTGTGGGTGTGGAACGTCACGGTCGATCGTCCATGTGGTCACGTATGGCATGTCCTTGCGGTGCAGCAGGTCGTAGATCAGGGGGTCCCGTTCCAACCCGACCAGAAGCAGGCCGTCCACGTTGCGCCCGATCATGGCGCGGACAAGTTCTGCCTCATGTCCCGGCTCGTACCGCGCGGAGGCGATAAGCAGCGCGTAGCCCGCGTCCGACAGATGAATGGCCATGTCGTTCAGTTCCCGGGCAAAGAGCGCATGATCGAAGGTCGGGACAATCGCGCCGATCGTGTGCGACCGGGACATGGCCAGCGCGCGGGCCGTCATGCTGGGCACGAAATCAAGTTCCGTGATGACCTGCGATATGCGTTTGCGCGTCTCCTCCCGAATTTTGTCCGGCTCATTGAAATAGCGCGATACCGTGGTCTGCGACACGCCGGCCTTGCGTGCCACATCCATGAAATTCGCGTTCTTCGGGGCACGCATGACCTTGGATCCTTCGCCGATGCCCGACGTGTTGACGGACTATCCGGCGGCAGAGTGACGTCCGCCGATTTGCATTGCAAGGCCATTGATGTTCTTGTGGAAGCGCTTCCATAACCGGATTCGCACCAAAAGCCATCGGAGAAATGGCAAATTCCAGCAAGGAGACGCCTCAATGACACGTCGAAATTCAAACCTAATGCACGGTGCGGTCGCTGCCGTGGGCATGGCCGTGACCGCCGCCCTCGTGCCGCTGCCCGCCGCCGCGCAGAAGGACGAAACGATCACCTGGGCGCTGCCCGGACTGCCCGACACCCTGCTTGTGCCCCACGCCTGGAGCGTGAACACCGGCGGCGTCATGTCGTTGGTGCAGGAGGGGTTGATGGCCTTTTCCAGCGATCTCGCCCTGAAAGAGGGCGTGGCCGATGAATGGGAACAGGTCGACGACACGACCTATGTCTACACCATTCGGGAGGGCGTCACCTTTCACGATGGCAGTCCTGTGACGGCCGACGATGTCGCCTATTCGATGAATTGGCACCTCGATCCGGAGAACGCGTCGCAGATGGCGGCCTTTTACGCCGCTGTGGACAGCATCGAGGCCACCGCGGATAACGAAGTCACCGTCAATCTGAACCGCCCCGATGCGCAGTTCGTCTACACACCCGGTCATATGTCCGGCTTTATCATGAAGCGCGCGCAGCTGGAGAACAATCCCGACACCTACGGCACGCCGGAGGAACTTCCGCTGGGCACCGGGCCCTATGCGCTGGTGGAATTCGTTCCCGGCGAACGCATCCTGCTCGAAGCCAATGAGAACTACTGGGATGGCGCGCCGACCTTCGACAGGATCGAGGTTCTTGCGATTCCGGACGGTCAGACCCGCCTGCTAGCCATGCGCAATGGCGACATCGACGGCACATTCGGCATCCCGATTTCGGAGGCGGATCAGTGGAGCGGGCTGGACAACGTGAATGTCGTGACCACGCCGTCGCTCGGGGTCTATTTCCTCACCCTCGATTTCGAGACGCCACCTCTGGACAACGTCCATGTGCGCCGCGCCATCGCCCATTCGCTTGACCGTGAGGGGCTGGTGAGTGCCCTTCTTGCGGGCAATGGCGATGTCGCCACGGCAATCAACCCGCCGGAGATGTGGGCAGGGATCAAACCCGCGGAAGAGGTAAGTGCCTTTTACGATACGCTCGATCAATATGAATTCGACCTCGAAAAGGCGGCCGAGGAATGGGAAATGGCCGGGGTGGACGGTTTCTCCCTGTCGGTTCCGGTATCTTCGGCGGATCCCTACATGTCGTCCATCATGCTGACGCTGGCGCAGAACGTGAAACCGCTGGGGATCGAATTGACCGTGCGGGAGCTTGACCACACCCAATGGCTGGATGCGTTCATGTCGCATGAGGATCTGGGCATTCAGATGCGCCGCTATTTCCCTGATTATGCCGATCCGGCGAATTACCCCTTCCTGTTCTTCGCCAGCGACAACGCTGTCGTGAACGGGTCGAACACGTCCAACTACCGCAACGCGCAGGTTGATCAGTATCTGGACACCGCCCTTCAGGAAACCGACGCGGGCGCGCGGGCAGAGGCATTGATGCAGGTCACCCGTCAGGTGAATGCAGATCTGCCCGCCGTGCCGATCTTCTGGCCGGCTTCGGCGATGGCGATCGACGCGGATCTGGAACTCGATGGCTTCACCGCCTTCTGGTACAACACGCCTTGGGCCGTGCGCGGGTTCTCTCGCAAATAATGTCTTGGCCCGGCGCAGGTGTTGCCCGCGCCGGGGTCACGCGACGGAGTTCCTGAAAACATGGCTAACGCTCTTCAACGCCCGGGCGACCTGCGTCTGGACCGGCATGGCGACGCCATATTCTCGCTGGCGCCTGCCGCGCGGGCGGCCGGTGAAAGTTTCCAGTCCCGTATCTGGCGTGTGGGTCCCGATCAGACGCCGCAAATCCTCACCCAAGGGCCGGGCTGCGATACGGGGCCTGCACCGTCGCCGGTGGACGATCGGATCGCCTTTCTGTCCGACCGGGACCAGACCGGCCAGTTCCTGCCTTACATGATCGCAGAGGGTCAGGTCACAGGGCCGCTTTGCGTGCCCGCCGGAACCGTGGAAAAGCTCGTCTGGGCACGGGACGGCGGCGCGCTTTTCCTCTTGGTCGCGGACAAAGGGCTGGATTGCTCCAGTTCCGAAGGCGCCTTGCCCCTGTCCTGGGGCGCGCAGGTCGATGATCCCCTTGTCGTCGACGGGCAGCCAATGCGGCGTCTCCTGCGTCTGGATCTGCAATCGCGCGAAACCCTTGAGATACAGCTACCGCGTCTTTCCGTCTGGGATTTCGATGTGGGACCAAGCGAGGAAATCGTTGCGATCGTGTCGTCGGACCCGACAGAGCGCGGCTGGCACGCGGCGCATCTCATCCTGCTGTCAGCAACGGGCTGCACAACGATTTTCACCCCGACGGAGCCGCTGCAATGCCCGTCCATTTCCCCCTCCGGCAGCATGGCTCTGGTTCTCGAAGGCCCGGCAAGCGATCGCAACCTCGTGGCCGGCACCCTTCGGCTGGTCGACCTGTCGACGGGAGCGATCCGGCCGCTTGCCGCGGACCGGATAGATGACCTGACCCATGCCGCGTGGCTCTCCGACACGGTCATAGGGTTTTCCGGCTGGCTCGGCTTTGGCTGCCGCTACGGGCGTGTCGCGACCGATGGGCAAGTGCTGTCGGATTACGCCGATAAGGCGCAGCTTGGTCCGGGGCGGTTTGCGGCCCGGGTCGAACAGGGAACGGACCATGACATCACGATCCGCGAAAGCACCGACATCCCGCCAGAGGTTGTCCTGCGCAAGGGGGAGGGATGGCGCAGCTTGAGTGCGTTCAACAAGACGGCAGGTGACGGGGGGCAAAGTCACCGGACGACTGAACTGGACTGGCCCGCGCCGGATGGCAAGATGATCTCCGGCCTCCTGCTGGAACCGGAGGACAGTCCGCCCGGACCGCTCATCGTCCTTGTTCACGGCGGCCCGACAGCGTCGGCAAGATGCATGTTCGATCCCGGCGGCGCCCGGCAATATGTCGATGCGGGCTACAGGGTTTTACTGCCCAATTATCGCGGCAGCGTCGGGCGCGGTCAGGACTTCACGCGCGCTGTCATGGGCGATCCGGCCGGGGGCGACTTTGCCGATATCCTGTCCGGCATCGACCATGTCGTGGCTCTTGGGCTGGCCGATCCGAACCGCATCGGCATCACTGGGTCGAGTTACGGCGGATATCTCGCGGCCTGGGCCGCGGCGGCGACCGGCCGCTTTGCCGCGGCGATGGTGGTTGCGGGCATCAGCGATCTGTTGTCCTGCAACTACGATGCCAATCACGCCTTTTCCGAGTGGGTGGCAAGGGGGCCGGTGAGCGATCCGGCAGTGCGCGACCTGCTGCTGGCGCGGTCACCGATCTACAATCTTGACCCTGCCACGACCCCGACCCTGTTCCTGCATGGTGAGCGCGACCGCTGCACGCCGGTCACGCAGGCCCAGATGATGTATCGGGCGTTGCAACGCCGCGGCACGCGTGCGCGGCTTGTCACCTTTCCGCGCGAGGGCCACATGATCGAGGAGACAGGGCATCGCGCGCGCCTGCGGCGAGAGGCGCTTGACTGGTTTGCCGAACATCTTGAGGCGCCCGCATGAATCGCCCCTTCCTGCGATACATGGTCCTGCGGATCCTTGCAGCGGTCCCGCTCTTGCTGGTGATTTCGGTGTTCGTCTTCGTGCTGGTGCATCTGGCACCGGGGGACGCAGCCAGCGCGCTCACCGGCGGGCGCGCCGTCTCGCCAGAGGCGATGGCGGCGCTCCGCGCCAAGTATCATCTGGATGAGCCGATGGTGGCGCAATATCTGCGCTGGCTGGCCGATGCCGTGACGGGCGATTTCGGCACTTCGACGCAGACACGCCAATCCGTGGTGACAGCGGTGTTCGACCGCGCGGGACTCAGCCTTTGGCTCACCCTTTATGCGACCGTGATCGTGGTGGGCGCCGGTGTGCCCCTGGGCATGATCGCTGCCCTGAGGCGAGGCTCCAGACTGGACCGCGGCTTGGTGACGTTGTCGGTTTTCGGCGTCAGCACGCCGGCCTTCGTCAGCGGTCTTTTTCTGCTCTACTACCTTGGCTTCGTGGCGGGTCTGTTCCCAGTGTTCGGTGCGGGCCGCGACGGCGGGTTCATGGTGCGGGCGTGGCACCTGACGCTGCCGGCAATGGCCTTGGCATTGGCGGTGATGGCGATCCTGGTCAAGATCACCCGCGCCGCCGTCATAGAGGAGATGGAAAAGGACTACGTCGCCTTTGCCCGGGCGCGCGGTGTCCCGGACCGCCGGATCATGGTGTCCTACCTGCTGCGCAATGCGCTTGTTCCAGTTGTGACCGCTGCCAGCGTCATCGTCGTCGCGACCATGGCCGGGGCGATCTACGTCGAGATCACATTCGCGCTGCCGGGGTTGGGCAGCCTGCTGGTCGATGCGGTGCGCCAACGCGATATCCCGCTCATTCAGGGGGCGACGCTGTTCTTTTCGGTCTTCGTGATCCTGGTGAATGTCGTGACCGACATCCTCTATGTGCTGATCGACCCGCGCATCCAGTTTGGAAAGGCGGCGCGATGACCGTGAAACCCCATGTTGCGCGGGCATTCGCCGCGATGTCACCGGCCCTTTGGGTGGCGGCGCTCTGCGTGCTTGTGGTGCTGGTCTGCGCCATTGGCGGCGATGCCGTGGTGCCCGGCTCAGCCGAGATCCAGCGGCTTCTGGTGGGGGATACGGCCCCCTCGGCAGAGTTCTGGGCCGGCACGGACAACCTTGGACGCGATGTCCTTGCCCGCACGGTGGAGGGCGCGCGCACGGCCTTGATCGGACCTACGGTGGTGGCCGCTGGCGCCTTTGCCATCGCCACGATCCTCGGGCTGCTGGCGGGATACTTCGGCGGTTGGGTTGACAGTGTCATCATGCGCGGCGTGGACATCATCCTGGCCCTGCCCGGGCCGTTGATCGCCATTGTCGTGGTCGGCGTCACAGGCGGCGGTTACTGGACGGCGGTGGGCGTGCTTGTGGTCTTGTTCGTCGCGCCGGACACGCGGATCGTCCGCAGCGCGGTGCTGGTCCAGCGCAGCCAGCCGTATATCGAGGCTGCACGGATCCAGAACATCCCCCGCTGGCGCATCCTGTTCGTCCATATCCTGCCCAACGTCATGCCGATCATCCTGTCCTACGCGGTGCTCGACTTTGCCTTTGCCCTCGTGAACCTCGCGGGTCTTTCCTTTCTCGGTCTGGGGGTGGAGCCGGGCACCGCCGATTGGGGGCGGATGATCTTTGAAAACCGCAACATCCTTTTCACCAATCCGACCGCGCTGCTCTTGCCCGCCGCGATGATCATGGTGACCGCGGGGAGCATCAACATGCTGGGCGACCGGATCCGGGAGGCGGTGGCGAAATGACCGAGCCGCTCCTCTGCGCAAAGAACCTCGGGGTGCGCACCGCCGACGGCAAGACATTGGTGCGCGATCTGGGCTTTTCCCTGTCGCCCGGCGAGACGATCGGGATTGTCGGCGAAAGCGGGTCGGGCAAGTCGATCGCCATGCGCGCGATCATGGGGTTGTTGCCGGAGGGCCTTACGGCCGCGGGCGCGGTGCATCTGGGGCGCGAGGACATGCTGCAAACCGGCACGGCGGCCCGGCACCGCGGCCGCCGGATTACCATGATGTTTCAGGATCCCTTCACAATGCTCAATCCGCTCCAGCGGGCGGGCACGACGCTTTCCGAGGGGTTGCGCAATCCGGACCGCAAGGAGATCGCGCGCCGCCTGGCCGAAGTGGGCATCGACGATCCGGCGATTGCGCAGCGCTATCCGTTCGAACTGTCCGGCGGGTTGCGCCAGCGGGTCGGCCTTGCCGCCGCGCTGGCCAACGATCCGGAAATCCTGATCGCGGATGAGCCGTCAACCGCCCTTGACGTCACCACGCAGGCGGAGATCGTGGACCTGCTCAGCAAGACCGGCCGCAACCGGGGGATGGGTCTGATCCTGATCACCCACGACCTGCGGCTGGCCTTTTCGACCTGTGACCGGGTTCTTGTGCTCTATGCCGGTGCCTTGCTGGAGGTCGGGCGCACGGCGGAGATCGCCACCAACCCACGGCATCCCTACACGATGGGCCTGCTGCTGTCAGAGCCACCCGCTGACCGCCGCGTGAAGGATTTGCACAGCATTCCCGGCGCGGTCCCCGCGGCGGATGATGTTTTGCATTGCTGCCCCTTCGCAGGGCGCTGCACCTTTGCCGAAGGCGCGTGCCATGACACCAGCGCAGTCCTGACCGATGCGGAGGACGGCCACAGATCCGCCTGCCTGCGTCAGGCGGAAATTGCCGACGAGATGGCAGAGATCCGGAAAAACGCGCGATCCGCAAGTGGCGGCCACGGTCCGTCAAGGCAGATGGGCGACCCGCTGGTCCGCATATCGGGTCTTGAGAAAAACTTTGGCGCGACGCGGGTCCTGCAAGGGATAGATCTGGCGATCTATCCCGGTGAATGCCTCGGCCTCGTCGGGGAGAGCGGCTCTGGCAAGAGCACGATTGCCCGCTGTCTGGTGGGTCTGGAACGGGCGGACGCGGGCCAGATCACTCTGAACGGCGCGCCGGTGGCAGATCCGGCGCTAGGGCGCACCTCTGATCTGATCGATTTTCGGCGCGCAGTCCAATTCGTGTTTCAGGACCCCTATGCGACGCTGAATCCCCGGCACACAATCCGAAAATGCCTCGGTGAGATATTGCGCGCCGATGGGCGTGGCGACGACAAGGACGCGGAAAAGATCGGGCTCCTTCAGCAGGTCGGGCTGACGCAGGCTTATCTGGACCGGCGCCCCGCGCAATTGTCGGGTGGCGAGCGTCAGCGCATCGCCATCGCGCGCGCGCTTGCCCTTCGGCCAAAGCTTTTGATCTGCGACGAACCCGTCTCGGCGCTCGACGTGTCGGTGCAGGCTCAGATTCTCAACCTGCTCAAGCGCCTCGCTGAGGAACGGGGCCTTGCCTATCTCTTTGTCACGCATGATCTTGCGGTGGTGCGGCAGATCGCCGACCGGATCGCCGTGCTGGAAAAAGGCCGGATCATTGAGACCGGGACGGTCGACGCGGTGATGGATTCCCCACGCGAGCCTTACACAAAATCATTGCTGTCGTCGGTGCCGGGGCGTTCCGCCCTTAAATAGCTGCCTTTCATATCTTGCCGGTTGCGCTGAGGCGCAAGACGATCGGAAAAAGGCCGTGAGCGGACGAGGCTCCACGAAGCTTGGGCGCGGGTCTGGCAAGCTCAAGGGAATTTCTCTGCGCGACCCTTTCTGATCGAAAGACGACTCTTTTCGATCAAAGTCTGGAAATTTACGCAAGGTAAAGAACTTTATGCTCCTCATAGGGTGCAGATATCGGTCTGCTTTCTCCAGCGCGCCGATCCAACGACGCACGGACGGTCATATGAGGATCAAAAATCTTTCGCCTGTCATGGAGCGGAGAAAGACGCTTGGCGATCACCGCCGCCTCGCGACGCGATTGTGGGTCTGGCACCTGTGCACCGGCGCGTTCATGGTTGTCTTGATCCTTGGGGCGCATGGATTGACATGGCTCAAGAAGGAACAGGCCGCGACCGATGCCGAGATTGTCAATATCTCCGGTCGCCAGCGCATGCTGAGCCAGAGAATCCTTTATTTCGGCGCCAAACACTACCGGTCCGGTGATGAGGACGCGACAAACGACATGAGGGATGCCATTGCCCGCTTTGAGAGCGGGCACCTGTGGCTGACAGAAAATGCGATTGATGAAGGTCGGCTTGAGACGTTCTATTTCGATCAAGGCGCGGAAAGTCTGGACGCGCGCACGCGCGCCTTCATCGCCGATGCGCGCGCCTTGGCGACCGCGGTCCCGCTATCGCAGGACGCAAGGGAGATCCTCGACAGTTTGTCGGTCCGGGGTGAGACTGCGCTCCTGTCGAAATTGAACGAGGCTGTCGGCCTGTTCGAGGCACGAGCCGGGGAACGGCGTGATGCGCTGATGAATCTGCAAATTGCGATCACCGCCATCCTCGTCCTGACGGTTGTCGCAGAGATCCTGCTGATCTTCCGTCCGATCACGCAATCCATCCTATCAGTTGTCAAACGTCTCGACATTGAGGCGAACCTCGACGCGTTGACGGGCCTCGCCAACCGAAAGCGCCTGTTCGAACTTCTCGACGATCAGATCCAGAAGGCGGTTCGCGCAGATCGGGAAGTCGTGGTCATCAATGTCGATCTTGACGGGTTCAAGGCCGTCAATGATACGCTTGGTCATCCCGCGGGCGACGCGGTGCTTGTCCATGTCGCGCGTCTGCTGGAACGCATCGTTCCTGTGGGTGCGGATGGCGATGCGCCAATCATCGCGCGCCTTGGCGGGGATGAATTCGTCATCTCAATGACTCTGCATGACAGGACGCCGATGACAGAGGTCGAAGCGCTGGGCGCAAGGCTGCTTGAGGCTGTGAGACTGCCGTTTTCCATCGATCTGGGCAAAACCAGCGAGGAATGCGTCATCGGAATGAGCCTCGGCTACGCGCATAGTGCCACCAGCGGAACGGACCGGTCGGTTCTCGTGGCGAATGCCGATATCGCGCTCTACCAGTCCAAGCGCGCCGGAAAGAACCGCATGACCTGCTTTGAGCCGCATATGCGCGAAGCAGCGGAACGGCGTCACCGTCTTGAGAACGATCTGCGCCATGCGGTTCTCAACGGTGAATTCGAGCCGAACTTCGAGTTGCAGGTTGCCCTCGACACGGGGGAGCCGACCGGGGTTGAGATGCTTGCCCGCTGGCGCCATCCGGAAAAAGGCCTGTTGGACACCGATGCCTTTCTCTCCACGGCAGAGGATCTGGGCGTCATCGACATGATCGAAGGCAACCTGATCCTTGCGGCGATCGAATGTTTTGCGGGGCTTCGCAAGCAAGGGCACATGCTGCCGAAACTTGCGTTCAACGTCTCGACATCGACGGTCACGCGCCCGGATTTCGCTGAAAACCTTGCAGGCATATGTGACCTGAACGGTCTGTCAGCGGGAATTGTCGTCCTCGAAATTTCCGATCAGGATATCTCGAACCGGGACAATACGGAACTGCTGGCCGGTCTGGGGCGACTTTCCGGAAAGGGCTTTGGCCTGGTGATCGACGGTTTCGGCACCGGCGCATCGACCCTGCCGCTGCTGAGCAAGGTCGATCTTGTCGGGTTGAAGCTTTCGCCCTCTCTGGTCTCCAACATCAGCGATCCACGAAACGAACGCATTGTCGCGACCGCCATTTATATCGCCAAGGGCATGGAAATCCAGATTGCCGCTGTCGGGGTGGAGACGGAGGATCACCTGGACCGCCTCCGCTTGCTCGGCTGCAATCTTGCACAGGGTCCGGCCATCGCCGCGGCCGGCGATATCGACACGCTGCATGCGTGGCTGAGCAACCGGCAAAAGCCATCCGCGCATCTCAAAAGCCTTGGCTGACGTGTCTTCCGCGGCGCGATCCGGAGGCCCTCTTTGAAGGTTCGCCGCAGGCGGGAGATTTGCGGACACAATGGCCCGGCAGTCTGATCATCCGCGGCGGCGTCTCAACCTGCCGGGACCGCTGTCACGCGATGACACCGACGCCGCATGATGCGGGCTGATATGCGGGCCGCATAATGACATGTCGCGTGTGAGGGGGACCACACATTCAGCCGCAATCGGAGTCCGCGTTTGCGAGGCGCGACGCTTTCGGGTCGCGGAGCGCGTGAGACTCTGCGTAGTCTGCGCACGGACGACCGGCGGACCGCGGCCTGGACCATCGCCGCGCAGGTCGGGCGAAGATGTTTGGAAAAAAAGAGGGGAGGCCCGACATGAATCGGATCGAGGGAAAAATCGCCGTCATCACAGGCGGAACACAGGGGCTGGGCGCGGCCATTGCCCGCACATTTGCCGAGGCGGGAGCCGCGGGACTGGTGATCCTCGGCAGGGATGCGGAAAAGGGCCAAAAAGTTGCCGACGCCATTCGCGAGGCATTCGGCACCGATTGTCGCGTGGTCGCGGCCGACTTGGGCAACATCGACGATGTCCGCAAGGTGATCCCCGCGACGGACGCAGCGTTCGGGCGCGTTGACATACTGGTCAATGCCGCAGGGCTTACGGATCGTGGTGACATCCTGAACACTACGCCAGATCTTTTTGACCAGATGTTCGCGGTGAACACCCGCGCGCCCTTCTTCCTGATGCAGGATGCTGCGCGCGTCATGATACGTGAAAAGCTCGAAGGACGGATCGTCAATATCGGGTCGATGTCCGAACTGGGCGGACAGCCGTTCCTGTGTCCCTACAGCGCGTCAAAGGGCGCTCTGGCGGTTCTGACGCGCAATGCCGGCTTTGCCCTGATGCGCAACCGGATCCACGTTAACCAGTTGTCCATCGGCTGGATGAATTCGGATCACGAACGCAGGCTGATCGAGCAGGAAACCGGCGATGCCGATTTCATCGACCGCATGGCGGCCACCAAACCCTTCGGACGCATCCTGGACCCGAATGAAGTGGCCAAGGCAGTGCTCTGGATGGCTTCGGATGACAGCGGAATGATGACTGGTGCGGTTGTGAACTTCGATCAATCAATCTGGGGGGCATATGACGATGCGCCGGTTCCCGAGGCGGCGCTCAGGGACCAGACGCTGTAACCGTTCACGGGTCGGACGCTCTGGCCTCCGCCGGAGGCGAGGCGACACTGGTGATCCGAAGACCCAAGGCAAGCTCCACCGCCCGATGTGGCGGGTTTCGGGTGGTGGATATTCGCAGATATCCGATCCTACCTCTCCCGCTGGCCGTCAAGGCGGCTTTGATCTTGCATCAAGGGGCAGGCGTGGCGGCAATCCAGCCACGCGCCTCCCGCTCTAGTTGAACGGCGGCGCTGTCCAACAGGAGCGAATCGACACCCACGGCGGTAAATGTTGACCCGAGGGCGAGGCTTCGTCTGGTAAATTCCGGATCCAGCGCGAGAATGCCCGCCGGCACTCCCAGCCTGCGCAGCCGCCCAAAGGCATCCGCGATGGCGTCCTGAACCTCGGGGTGATCGGGATTGCCCGGGTGCCCGAGGCTCGCCGCGAGATCCGCAGGCCCGATGAAGACGCCATCCACCCCATCGACGGAGGCGATCTCCTCCAGATTGTCGAGCGCAGTCCTGCTTTCCGCTTGAACCAACAGGCAGATCTGGTCACTGGCGTTGATGGCGTAACCTTCGGCCTTGCCGAACCGGGTGGCGCGCGTCATCCCGGCAAAGCCCCGGATGCCCGCCGGCGCGTAACGTGTCGCCGCGACAAGGGCCCGCGCCTCTTCAGCGGTCTGCACATAGGGGATCAGCAGGGACTGTGCGCCAAAATCCAGAAGCCGCTTGATCAGGGCCGCGTCCCCGCTGGGCGGGCGCACGATGGCGGTGGTTGCGGGATAGGCCGCCACGGCCTGTAGCGCCGGCAGAATGTCGCCGGTTTCAAATATGCCATGCTCGGCATCGATCAGCACCCAGTCATAGCCACAACTGGCAAGCTGTTCGGTGATCGCCGAACCGCCAAGGGAATTCCAGAGTCCCAGTTGGTGCTCCCCGCGCGCGAGCGCCGCCTTGAACAGGTTCTCCGGGGTTTTCATGGTCTTGTCCTTTCGGAAGTCTCAACGTGGACTGTGTTGCCTGTGGCCGCGGAGTGTTTGACCGCCTCGATGATGCGTTGGTTTATCAGCCCCTCCGCGGCAGAGACCAGTGGGGCCTCGTCGCCGCGGATGACCGCCGCGAATTGCCGGACCTGTCGGATCAGCGGATCTTCGAAGTCGAAGGTCAGTTTGGTCTCCGAGATCGGCTCCCACCAGCTGCGCTTGTCGGGATTTGACCAGACCGACAGGTTGGGCAACGACAAGGAACCATGCGTGCCGCCGATCAGGTAGCAGGCTTGGGACGTTGCCGGATACACGGGATTTTCACGTGCCGTCAGCTCCCAGCTCCATGGGGCGACGATGGTATCGGACACGTTCACCGTGCCAAGCGTGCCGTTGGCGAAGCGGAGGAGGATAACGGCAGTCTCCTCGACCTCGTTGCCGCGCACGGCGTTCGATTCCAGCGCGTGAACGCTGTCGATCTCGCCGCAGAGATAGCGCATCAGATCGATGTCGTGGCTGAGATTCAGATAGACCGGTCCTGCGCCCTTTTGCCGGCGCCAGTCCACGTTGAAATAATCGTCCGGCTTGTGAAACCACGTGGTGCATTGAACCGCCGTTATCCGGCCAAGCCGCCCCTCGTCGATGACGGATTTGGCGCGGGTGATCAGGGGATTGTGCCGCCTGTGATGACCGATCAAAAGCGGCACGCCAGCCGCGTTTCCGGCCGCGACGATCCGTTCCGCACTGTCGCTATCGGTTGCCAGCGGTTTTTCGATCAGTGCCGGGACGCTGGCCTGCACGCAATCCAGCGCGTGTTCGAGGTGAAGCTGGTTCGGTGTGGCTAGGATGATGCCATCGGGACGATCCCCGACCAATAGCTCCTGCAGGCTGGTGTAGTGCGGCACGCCATGCAGGGCGGCCACCTCCGCGCCCGCGGGCCCCGGGTCCGCGATGCCGGACAATGTCACGCCGCTGGCGATCGAGACGGCCTCCGCATGGCGTCGGCCGATCAATCCGGCGCCGGCAACCGCGATCCGCAGCGTCAAGACAGCACCAGGCTTGCCATGCGTTGCAGGCTCAGGGCGTAGCCCTCGGTGCCGAAACCGGCGATCACCCCATCCGCGCGGGCGGAAATGAAGGAGTGGTGGCGAAAGGATTCCCGCGCGTGGACATTGGAGATATGCAGTTCGATCACCGGACCGTCGAACGCCTTGAGCGCGTCGAGGATCGCGACAGACGTATGCGTGTATGCTCCGGCGTTTATGATGATCCCCGCGGCTTCGGCGCGGGCCTCGTGGATCCAGTCCACGATCTGTCCTTCGTGGTTCGACTGTTCGAACCGCAGGTCCAGCCCAAGATCGGCCGCCACCTGTCGGCATTTTTCCTTCACGTCCGCCAGCGTTTCATGGCCGTATATCTCGGGCTGGCGTTGCCCAAGAAGGTTCAGGTTCGGTCCGTTGAGGACAGTGATCCGGTTCGACATTCGAGGTCCTTTCTGATGGCTTGGCCGTCATTCAACGGGCAGTTGCGCTTTTAGCCGGGTTCCGGTCCGGGCGATTTCGGCGCTGAGGCGCGCGCAGGCGGTATCCGCATCGCCCGATATCGCCTCGTCGGCGATGCTGGAAAGCGCGTCGGGGATCGACATGTCTTGCGTCATTGCACCGCCGAAAAGATGCAGATAGCGCAGCCAGTGGTCATGCATGTTGCGTGACAGTGCCTTGAGAATTGGCATCTGCGCGTTGGCGATCAGCGTCACGTGAAAGCTGTCCAGCGCCGCTGCCTGAGTGTCCGACAGCCCCGGCTGATCGCCCGGAAAGGCCCGCTGCACGCGATGCCGCGCGGCCCGCACCTCGCTTTGCCAGTCAAGATCGGCGTGCCGCATGCTTTCACGCAACCCGCGGGGTTCGAGGCAGTCGCGCAGGGCGCAGATCTCGAGCAGGGCGGGCAAAGACACGGGCGCCACCCGATGGCCGCGCTGGTCCTGCGTCACCACAAGACCGGTGGAGGCAAGGCGAGATATCGCTTCGCGCAGCGGCGAAAGCGACACTTGATACCGCTTTCGCAGGGCATCGAGGCTCAGCCGCGTCCCCGGCGCCAGCTCGCCGCGCAGGATGGCCTCGCGCAGGGTCTCTGCCAGCTTGCTGGCACGTGTCGCGCCCCCCGGCGAGCCGCCGTTCGATGGTTTGCGCTGCGTCGGGTTCACGATCATACGCTCACGGGATGGTGTTGATAAAATCGATTATTGTGTATATCGTATGATCATTGCTTTGCAAGGCCCTTATCGCGTTGTCATCTGGTGAAGGGCTGCATGGGAAGGGGAATGAGAGGATGCGCGAGTTTGAGGCCGACCTACCCGTTGGTGTGGGTGTCTACGAGGCGCTGCGACGCGATATCGTCTTTGGTCGTCTCAGATCCTCTCAGAAACTGAAACTGGATACCTTGCGGCGGGATTACGGCGCCAGCATCGCAACCCTGCGCGAGGCCCTGAACCGCCTCGCGTCGGAGGGGTTTGTCCAGACCGAAGGGCAGCGTGGTTTCTTTGTGGCGGACATGTCGCGTGACGGCCTGCGCGAGATCGCTGACCTGCGGATCCTGCTGGAATGTCATGCGCTACAATTATCATTCGAGGCGGGCGACATGGATTGGGAGGCCGGGATCGTCGCTGCGCATTACAAGCTGTCCCGCATGGAAAGCCGCATGCAGGAGGGTGACGAAACCGTCAAGGAACGTTGGAAGCAATTTGACTGGGAATTCCATCAAGCCCTCATTCTCGGCTGCGGATCGCGTGAGCTGCTGACGGTTCATGGCATCATCTTCGACAAGTATCTGCGATATCAGATGCGCGCCCTGACCTTTCGCGGATCGCCGGCCGCACGGGAACACCGCGATCTTCTGGATGCGGCGCTGGCCCGGGATTCCGCCAAGGGCCAAGCGATATTGCAGGCCCACATCGAGGGCGGTGTCGAGCATTGTCTTGCGCATCCCTCTGAGCCGCTCGGGGATATCTAAAATAATCGATTATATGGAAAACAGCAGAGGGTTGACGTATCAATAATAAAAAATGAAAATTTCAGTTGAAAATGCGAAATGAATCTGTAGGCTGCGATCGCAACCGGAGTCAGGGCCGGGTATGAAGAGGGAGGATGACAAAATGACTTTCACGATAGGACGCCGCTCCGTAATGGCCGCCGTCGGTGCGGCATTGATGCTTGGTGCGTCGGGCACCGCCGGTCTGGCGCAGGACAAGGTCCAATTGCGCCTTTCGGCGCCAAGTTCCGAAACCGATCAGCGCGCCGTCGCATTGCTGGAGAAGTTCGGACCTGCCGTTTCCGACTTTGCGAGTTTCGAACCAAGCTGGAATGCGACGCTGTTCGCGCAGGGCACCGAGCTGGAGGCAATTGCGCGCGGCAATCTGGAGATGTCGATCACATCGGCGCAGGAGCTTGCGGTCTTTTTCCCGGAGTTCTCGATCTTTACGGCCGGTTACGTCCATCAGGATGCCGCGCATCAGGTCGCCGTGTTCAACGATCCCCTCATGGACCCCTTCAAGCAGAAGGTCGAGGACGAGCTTGGGGTCAAGCTGTTGACGGTCATGTATCTGGGCAAGCGGCAGGTGAACCTGCGCCAGACCAAGGACGAGTTGACGGTAACGACGCCAGAGGATCTTGACGGGGTGAACCTGCGGATGCCGGGCACGGACTCCTGGCAATTCCTTGGGCGCGCGCTGGGCGCAAACCCGACGCCGATGGCCTTTACAGAGGTCTATACGGCCCTGCAATCCGGCGCCATCGACGGTCAGGACAACCCCTTGCCAACGGTCGTGGACGCGAAGTTCTACGAAGTGACAAACCAGATCGCGCTGACCTCGCATCTGGTCGACCTCAACTACCTTGCGATCTCGAAGGAGTTGTTCGACGGCTTGACCCCCGAACAGCAGGAGATCGTGCAGAGCGCGGCAGACGAAGCCGCGGAATACGGTCGCCAGAACCAGCTCATGAAAGAGGACGAACTGGTCTCTTTCCTGCGCGCGGAAGGGCTGGAGGTTTATGAACCGGATGTTGCCGCGTTCCGCGAGCGCGTTCAGGGCATGTATCTGGAAAGCAGCTACGCCGACAGCTGGCCCGAAGGTGTGCTGGACCGGATCAACGCGCTGGGCGAATGACCGTCCGGACCTGAACCGTCAACGCCGGAGACCGACGATGGAAGCACTGCAAAAGTGGTTTTCCCGCGGGACGGAATTCATCGCCGCCGCCATGCTGGCGGCGATGTTCCTGACCTTCGTCTTGCAGATCTTTTCACGCTACGTGCTGCAAGCGCCATTCGGCTGGACGCTGGAACTTTGCCTTGCGCTGTGGATTTGGATCGTCTTCTGGGGCAACGCATTTCTCGTGCGTGATCGCGATCACATCACATTCGATCTGGTCTATACGTCGCTCCCTCGTCGACCTCGACAAATATTGTCCCTTGTGGCCGCGGCGTCGATCGTTGCCGCGATGGCGATCTCTTTCCTCCCGACATGGGATTACATCGATTTCCTGAAAATCAAGAAGAGCGCCACGCTGAAGGTTCCGCTGCGCACGATCTTTTCGATCTACGCACTCTTCATGATCGTTGTCGGGCTGCGCTATCTCTTTCATTTCGTGTCCGTTTTGCGAAACGGCCCGCCTGACAGGGCGCATGTCGTCCATACGGGAGAAGAGGGATGAGCATCGAACTTGCGATGTGTCTTGTCAGCCTCTTTCTGCTGGCCGGAATCGGGATGCCCATCGGTTACGCCATTCTTGTCGCATCGCTCGTCTATCTCGGGACGGGGGGGCAGGATCTGGCGCTGGCGGGTGAACAGATCCTTCAGGGGTTGTTCAACAGTTTCGTGCTGCTGGCGGTGCCGCTGTTCATCGTCGCGGCGAATATCATGAACGCCGGCACCATCTCGGAGCGTCTGCTGCAATTCTGCGTGGCGGTCGTGGGCCGTCTGCGGGGTGGATTGGGGCATGTCAACGTGGTGGCGTCGCTGATCTTTTCGGGCATGTCCGGATCGGCGGTCGCCGATGCCGCGGGCATCGGAAAGATCATCATCGACATGATGACCAAAGGGGGGCGGTATCCGCGCGGCTATGCTGCGGCGATCACGGCCGCCTCGGCGACCATCGGACCGATCATTCCCCCCTCCATACCGATGGTGCTTTACGCGCTGATTTCCAACGCGTCCATCGGGTATCTGTTTCTTGGGGGTATCCTGCCCGGTCTGGTTCTGGGCGGTGTGCTGATGGCGCTGAACAGCTATCTTTCGGCCAAGCGGAACATCGCACTGGAAGAGCCGGTGCCGCTGCGCGATCTGCCGCGCCAGTTCGGAAATGCCTTCCCGGCGCTGCTGATGCCGGCGATCCTGCTTTACGGGATCTATGGCGGCGTCACGACGCCGACAGAGGCCGCCGCCGTCGCCGCTGCCTACGCCCTGCTGCTGGCGGCCGTGTTCTACCGGGCGCTGTCGCTGCGCGGCCTCTATGACATCCTTGTTGAAAGCGCGCGGTCCTCCGCCGCTGTCGGGCTGGTGATCGGCGGGGCGCTGATCCTCAACTATATCGTGGCGAATGAGAATATTCCCGGCATGGTCGCGCAAAGCCTTGTGGGCCTTGACGTGCATCCGCTGGTGTTCCTGCTTTGCGTGAACCTGCTCATCCTGCTTCTGGGTTGCGTGCTGGATGCCACGACGATCATCCTTGTGATCCTGCCATTGTTCATCCCGACCTGCCGCGAACTTGGCATAGACCTTGTGCATTTCGGCGTTGTCGCGGTGGTCAATTGCATGATCGGGTTGATCACGCCGCCCTACGGGATCCTGTTGTTCGTGATAAATGGTGTCACCGGCATCCCGCTGCGCGAAATCATCGGAGAGATCTGGACCTTTCTGGCGGTCCTGATGGGCGCGCTGTTGTTGCTGATCCTCGTGCCGGACATCGTGCTCTTTCTTCCAAGATTGCTGGGGTATGGCGGATGACGCTCATTAGGCTTGGTCTCATTGGTGACAATATCGCCGCGTCGCGCGCACCGGACCTTCACCGGTATTGCGGGCACTTGCTGTCGCTGGACGTGCGCTATGACCTTCAGATCCCGGCACGCGAGGGGCGTTCCTTCGACGCTATCCTAGAGGAGGACCGACTGTCCGGGTTTCATGGTGTGAATATCACTCTGCCCTACAAGCAGCGGGTTGTCCCCTTGTTGCGGATCGACGATCCCGCGACCCGGCGGCTTGGTGCGGTGAACACGGTCCGCTTTGAAAACGGCGTGGCCATCGGACACAACACCGACCGGTCCGGGTTTGTCAGCGCCTATCGTGCAACCTTCGGGGCAGAGCCGCCTGGGCGGGTCATGGTGATCGGTGCCGGGGGCGTGGGCAATGCGGTTGCTTTCGGACTGATCGAACTGGCCGCGCAAGAGATCGTCGTCGTCGATCCGTCTGATGACCGCGCGGATGCACTGGTGCAGGCACTGGGCGCGGCGGGGGGCGCGGCGCGGCGCGGATTTCTGGGCGATGCGGAAACGATGGACGGCATGTGCAACTGCACGCCACTGGGCATGACCGGCTATCCCGGGACCCCGCTGCCCGATGGCGCGCCGCGTGGACTGCGCTGGGCCTTTGATGCGGTCTACACGCCGGTCGATACGGAATTCCGCGCGCAGGTCGAAACGGCCGGCGCCGCCTTTTTGTCCGGTTTCGAGCTGTTCTTCTTTCAGGGCATTCACGCCTTCGAAATTTTCACCGGCCACCGGGTCGAGAATACACAAAAGTTGCGCGCCATGTTGCTGGACCCGGCGCAGGAGACGCATTCGCCATGAAGACATCCATCGCAACGGTATCCATCTCCGGAAATTTGCCGGAAAAGTTGCAGGCCATCGCCCAAGCGGGCTTTGACGGGATCGAGATCTTCGAGCAGGATTTCATTGCGCATGACGGTCCCCCGCGTGAGGTCGGCGCGATGATCCGTGACATGGGCCTGTCGATCGACCTGTTCCAGCCATTCCGGGATTTCGAAGGTCTGCCAGAGCCGATGCGCGCCAAGGCATTCGACCGCGCAGAGCGCAAGTTCGACCTGATGCAGGAATTGGGCACAGATCTGCTTTTGGTCTGTTCCTGCGTTCACCCGCAGGCGTTGGGTGGCATCGACCGTGCGGCCGATGACTTTGCAGAACTGGGCGCGCGCGCGGCAAAGCGCGGGTTGCGCGTTGCCTATGAGGCACTGGCCTGGGGCCGTCATGTGAACGACCACCGCGACGCGTGGGAAATCGTGCGCCGCGCCGACCACCCTAATATCGGCCTCTGCCTGGACAGCTTTCATTCCCTGAGCCGCAAGATCGCGTCCGACACGATCCGCCGGATCCCCGGGGACAAGGTCTTTTTCGTGCAGTTGGCAGATGCGCCCGCCATCGACATGGACCTGCTGTATTGGTCCCGCCATTTTCGCAACATGCCCGGCGAGGGTGATCTGCCGGTGACGGACTTCATGCGCGCGGTGGCGGCGACGGGGTATGATGGGCCGATCAGCCTCGAAATCTTCAACGATCAGTTCCGCAGCACCGTGCCGCGCCAGATCGCGCAGGACGGCTATCGCGCGCTGACCTGCCTTATGGACGACGTGCGCCGGCAGGAACCGGACATCGCCGTGGATTTGCCGGACATGCCGGCGCGGGTTCCGGTGACCGGCACCGAATTCATCGAATTCGCCTCCCGCGGGACGGAGCGTGACGCGCTGGAATCCTTGCTGTCCTCCATGGGGTTTCGTCGCATAGGACGTCATATCGCCAAGGATCTCGTGCTGTGGCAGCAGGGCGATATTCGGATCGTCGTGAACTCCGAAGAAACCGGACATGCCGACGCCGCTTTTGTGGCGCATGGCACCACGGTCTGCGATCTGGGAATTTCCGTGGCTTCGGCCACCGAAACGCTGGCCCGGGCCAAGGCGCTGGGCACGCAGCCCTTTCATCAACCGGTCGGTCCCGGTGAGCTGGACATACCGGCGATCCGTGGCCTCAGCGGCAGCGTGCTGCATTTCTTCGACCGGCACAGTGGCCTTGAGGACGTGTGGTCGGTGGAGTTTACCGAACTGCCCGATGCGGCAGAGGTTCCGGATGCAGGGTTGACGCGCGTCGATCACATTGCCCAGACCATGAGCTATGAGGAAATGCTGAGCTGGACATTGTTCTACACGACGTTGCTGGACATGGCCAAGGCGCCCATGGTGGACGTGATCGACCCGGACGGGCTGGTGCGCAGTCAGGCGTTGCAGACACCCGATGCCAGCCTGCGCATCACCCTCAACGGGGCCGAGACGCACCGGACGCTGGCGGGGGGCTTCCTCGCCGACAGTTTTGGCGCATCGGTGCAGCATATCGCGCTGGCAACCGACGACATCTTCCAGACAGCCGCGCAGCTGGAAAAATCGGGGTTCGGCGCGCTTCACATCCCGGCGAACTACTATGACGATCTTGCCGCGCGTTTCGATATTGCGCCGGAGTTGCTGGCACGGATGAAAGCTGCCAACATCCTCTATGACGCCGATGCGGACGGGGAATTCTTTCAGTTGTATTCGAGGCCCTACGGCGGCGGGATGTTCTTCGAGATCCTCGAACGCCGGAACGGCTATTCGGGATATGGTGCACCCAACGCTCCGTTCCGCATCGCGGCGCAAAAACGGCTGATGCGGCCAAAAGGGATGCCAAAGTCATGACGGACAGATTTGACAACGGCATGGCGGTGCGCCGTCAGGTTCTGGGGGATGCACATGTGGACCGGGCCGAGGCGGCAAAGACCGATCTGGACGTGGCGTTCCAGACGCTCATCACCGAAAGTGCATGGGGCACGGTCTGGGCGTCGGATGCGATTTCGCGGCGCGAACGGTCGATGCTGACGCTTGCTCTGCTTGCCGCGACCGGCAATTTCGAGGAAATTCCAATGCATGTCCGCGCGACGGCCCGCACCGGGGCCACGCGTCAGGATGTGATCGAGGCGTTTCAGCATGTGGCGATCTATGCGGGCGTGCCGCGCGCAAACCATGCGCTGAAGCTTGCCAAGGCCACCTTTGCAGAGATGGATGCCGAAACCGGACAACAGCACGGTGAGAGTGACACATGACCCGACCCGGAGATTTTTATCAGCGCGACTGGACGTTGCAGCCGCCGGCGCTGACGCGCGATTACAAGACATCCGTTGCACGGTCGCCGCGCAACCCGCTGTTGTCGTTGCAGGCCAGCGTGTCCGAGACCACCGGCCCGGTGTTCGGGCAGGGTGATCTGGGCCCGCTCGACCACGATCTGATCCGCAATTACGCCAAGGACGGTGATCCCATCGGTGAGAGGATCATCGTGCATGGCCGCGTTCTGGACGAAAACGCCCGTCCTGTGCCCAATACGCTGGTCGAGGTCTGGCAGGCCAATGCCGGGGGCCGTTACCGACACAAGAAAGACAGCTACCTCGCCCCGATCGACCCCAATTTCGGCGGATGCGGACGCATGCTGACCGACGCGGAGGGTTGCTATGCCTTTCGCACGGTCAAGCCGGGCGCCTATCCGTGGCGCAACTGGGTGAACAGCTGGCGCCCGGCACATATCCATTTTTCGGTCTTCGGCAGCGGCTTTGCCCAACGCCTGATCACCCAGATGTATTTCGAGGGGGATCCGCTGATCCCGCATTGTCCCATCATCAGGACAATTCCGGATCCCGCAGCGATAGAACAACTCATTGCGCCGCTTGACCTGAATGCGTCCGTGCCGCTGGACTGCACCGCCTACAAATTCGACATCGTGCTGCGGGGACGCCGGTCCACCCTGTTCGAAAACCGGCCGGAGGGGAACTGATGCCGCAACCGTTGACGTATCTGCGCGAAACCGCTTCGCAGACCGCCGGACCCTATGTCCATATCGGGCTGGCGCCCGCGGCGGCCGGCTTCGACATTTTCGAGAGGGAGCTGGGTCAGGATATCGCCGGCCCCAACGCCGAAGGCCTGCGCATCCGGATCGAGGGGACGGTTCATGACGGAACCGGCGCAGTGGTGAAGGACTCCTTGATCGAGGCGTGGCAGGCCAACGCCGCCGGCATTCACGCCCACCCCGAAGACGGCCGCGAGGTCGAGGACGGGTTCCGGGGCTGGGGCCGTGCGGCCTGCGATTTCGACACCGGGCTTTGGTCCTTCGAGACGGTCAAACCGGGGGCGACCGTCGGTCCTGGCGGGCGCCCGCAGGCGCCGCATCTGTCGCTCTGGATTGTTGCCCGCGGCATCAATATCGGCCTGCACACAAGGCTGTATTTCGCGGATGAACCCGAGGCCAACGCCACCGATCCGGTCATGGGGCTGATCGAACAGGCCCACCGGCGCGATACCCTTCTGGCGCGCCCGGAGTCCCGCGATGGAAAGACCGTCTATCGCTTTGACATTCACTTGCAGGGCGATGCCGAAACCGTGTTTTTCGACCTGTGACCCGCGGGACGAAGCTGCGGCGCAACCGCGACTGAAAGGCCAATACCATGACGAAACCTTGTATTCTTTGCGTCGCCATAACAGGTTCGGTGCCGACCAAGGCCAACAACCCGGCGGTGCCGATCACCGTGGCCGAACAGGTGGAAAGCACGCAAGCGGCCTTTGAGGCGGGGGCATCGATTGCGCATTGCCATGTGCGCAATGACGATGAAACACCGTCCAGTGATCCTGAACGCTTTGCGTTGCTCAAGGAAGGCTTGGAGAAACACTGCCCGGGCATGATCGTCCAGTTTTCCACCGGCGGACGGTCGGGCGCGGGACAGGCGCGTGGCGGGATGCTGCCCTTGCGGCCGGATATGGCGTCGCTTTCGGTGGGCTCGAACAACTTTCCCACCCGCGTCTACGAGAACCCGCCCGATCTGGTCGATTGGCTGTCCTCCGAAATGCAGAAATACGAGGTCACGCCAGAGATCGAGGCCTTCGATCTCAGCCATATCCTTCAGGCGATCCGCAGGCATCGGGCCGAGGGGCTATATGGCAAGCTGTATGTGCAGTTCGTCATGGGGGTGAAGAACGCGATGCCCGCCGACCGGGAGGTGTTCGATTTCTATGTCGGCATCATGCGCAGTCGCGCGCCGGACGCGGAATGGTGCGCCGCTGGCATCGGGGCCAACCAGATCGTGGTCAACGAATGGGCCATCGCCGCAGGTGGTCACACCCGCACGGGACTGGAGGACAACGTGCGGCTGGACAAGGACCGGTTGGCGCCCTCCAACGCGGCGCTGATCGAACGGGCCGTAGCCCTGTGCGGGCAATACGACCGGCCCGTCGCAACCCCGGCGCAGGCGCGGGAGATCCTTGGATTGCGTCCCGTATCGGCGTGATCCCGAAGGGACCGGGGTATCGGTGATCCGGGGCAGGTGCCCTATGGTCCTTGGGGTTTCGTGAGCATGTATCATTCGACCGGCGCGTGTTCGTGCCGTATTGATCTTTGTCATGCTTCCGACCTGTGGCAGGCTTTGTCACGAAGGCAAAGCCTGATCGGAATGGGAGGCGCCGGCATTGGAAACGCGCATGAAGGCCGTCGTCACCACCGGCATCGGCGACCATGACAAGCTCGATTATCGCGATGTGCCCATTCCCGTCCCGGGCGAGGGGGAGGTGCTTCTGGCCGTGCTGGCGGCCGGAATCAACAATACGGACATCAACACGCGCCTAGGCTGGTATGCCTCGTCGGTCACCGGAGGCACGAAGGAAACCGGGGGCGACAGCGCAATAGGCGAGGGCGGCTGGAGCGGGGCAACCCCCTTTCCCCTGATCCAGGGAACTGACTGTTGCGGCCGGGTGGTGTCCGTAGGGCCAGAGGGCGACGCAACCTTGATCGGGCAACGTGTCCTTGTCCGGTCCTGCATGCGTGAAGAGGGCTTCGACAGCCTCAAGACCCGCTGGCTCGGGTCGAATTTCAACGGGGCCTTTGCGCAATATGTGGTTGTGCCGCAGACAGAGATTTTTGCGGTGGATTGTGACTGGCGCGATGCGGAACTAGCCACCATTCCCTGCGCCTATGGCACCGCCGAAAATATGCTGCATCGGGCGGATGTGTCAGCGGGGATGCGCGTTCTGGTGCCGGGCGCCTCTGGCGGCGTCGGGTCGGCCGTGGTGCAGCTTGCCCGCCGTCGGGGCGCCGAGGTGATTGCCATCACCAGCGCGTCAAAACGTCAGGCGATGGCGGAAATCGGGGCAAACCGCGTGCTGACGCGCGAGGATGATCTGGTCAAAACGCTTGGCGCGGAAAGCATTGATGTGGTGATCGACAACGTGGCGGGACCACGCTTCGGCACGATGCTGAAGCTGCTAAGGCGGGGCGGGCGATACGCCTCTTCCGGTGCGATTGCCGGCCCCGTCGTCGATCTGGACATGCGGGATCTGTATCTGAAGGATCTGACGCTGATCGGGTCTACAGCGTGGGACGCGCCGGTTTTTCCGAATCTCCTGTCCTATATCGAGCGGGGAGAGATCCGGCCCCTGCTGGCCGCGGAATATCCGCTGGAGCGGATTGCCGAGGCGCAGCGCGTCTTTGAGGAAAAGCGGCATGTCGGCAAGATCGTGTTGGTGCCCTCCTGACGGATCAGTAACCGGCCGCGCGGTTCGATCACACCGGATCCTGTGCGGTCGTCTGTTTGTCACGCAGCGTGACGAAGAACGCCTCCACCTCATCCGCGGTTGCGCGGTCGACCGCGCCGCTCGTCACCTCTTCCTGTGACCAGATCCACGATGCCGCCGGGTCATGAAGCATCGCCCATTCGCCGAACATCCGTTCGGACACGTTTCTTGTGACGTGAAGGGTCATCTCGACGTGCCGGTCATCGTGGCCGATGCGTTCCACGGCCTGCTTGACGATCTTTTCGGGGCCTTCGAGAAGCTGCATGTAGATGTCCCCTCTGCATATCAGAGCACCGGTGATCCCGTCACGTTCGTTCATGCGGCGGGCATCCATCAGGATGCCGTTCAGAATGCCCCCGTCGAACCCGAACGGGCGCGATGTGTAGATGACCCGGTAAAGATCCATGGTATGCGTCCTTTTTCCTGCGCGATGCCATGGTGCAGCATTTTGCGGCGCCATGCACGGATGAAGGTGCGGTGATCGCCCCATGCCGTGAAAGAAATCCGATCTGTGGCAGGTCCGGCCCGCGCGTCCCGGCCGGCCGGTTCTTCGCTCAAGGCCTGTCGATGGTGTGCCACAATTGGGCTTGTCGCCTGTTGCACAACGGGTCGGCTTCCATGCCCGGATTTCGCCCAATGCAAACGGGTGTCAGACGGGCCTGCATGGCTGCATTTTCAGGGCATGCTCCTCAAATGGACGGCGCGAAAGTTCGCCTTCCTTGCCGGCGAGGTAAACCGCAACCGGTTGAAAGAGGCGGTCGCCCTGCCGTTCGATGCCGCGCACATCGGCAAAGGTGACGTCCGCCTGATCCATCCGGAGAACAGAGATATCGGCCACCGCACCGGCACCAAGATGTCCGAGATCTGGCCGTCCCATTGCAAGGGCTGGACGGTTCGTGGCGCGCACGATCACGTCCTCGGCCGTCATTCCGCAGTTCATGATCTTGCTCATGGTGTGCAGCAGATCGTAGGCGGGTCCATCGACACAGACGACATGCACATCCGAAGAGATCACATCGGGCTTGAAATCGTGACGCAGGGCGGCATCGGCCGTGTGATAGCCAAAGGCGCCCATGCCATGCGCGATGTCGAACAGGACGCCGCGTTCGCGCGCGGCGAGGATCTCGGGAAGGATATCCCCGTTTTCCGTGATCGCGGAATTCGGCTCTGGCCGGTAGCAGTGGGTCAGGATATCGCCCGGGCGCAGCATGTCGACCACATCCGCATAACTTGGGGGCGGGCCGCCGATATGTGTCATCAAGGGCAAATCCACCTGGTTTGCCGCCTCCAGTGCCAGTTCCAGCGCGCCCAGGCCCAGATCGCCGGTCACCGGCCCGCCGATCCTGACCTTGACGCCAACGATCCTGTCACGGTTCGCCTCGATCTTGGCCACACAGCGGTCGACCGGCAGCATCTCCGCCAGCCGGGCCTCGCCAAGCACCAGTCCCTTGTCAAAGCCAAAGATGCCGGGAAAGGAGATGTTGAGAAAGGCGACGATCCGATAGCGGGACTGCGCCATGACGAAATCGCGAAACCCGTCGTAGTTGCCCGCCCCCGCACTGCCCGCGTCCACCAGCGTGGTCACGGCAGACCGCCGGGCGATCATGTCAGGGTCCACGCTGAGCGATGTGGCCTTGTGGTAGACATGGGTGTGCAGGTCGATCAGCCCGGGCGTGACATAGCAGCCTGACACGTCGCGCGTCGCGGAACGCCCCGCGTCGATGTCCGGCGACACCTTTGCGATTTTCCCGTGCCGGATGGCGACGTCGGCAAGACCGTTCACCCCGTTGCGTTCGTCGATCACATGCCCGCCTTTCAGGACAAGATCGAATTCTGCGGCTTCAGTCATCATGTGGTCCCCAAGTCTTCCGTTCCGTCATACAGATCCTATAACGGCCGCCTCGCAGATTGGGAATTCTCCGTCGCGCCGAAAGATCCGCGCAGCCCTACTGTCTGTCGGACTGGGCCGCCACGCTTTGCCCACCGGGTCAACCGTGCCGCGAACCGGACGATAGGCGCACCTGGCGCGAGCCGCGGATGGCAGTTCCGCCCGGCCGGATCGCGCCGGAGAGACACGCACAGGCCCGGAATCGGGGGTCATCTCCTATCCCTGCCTTGATCAAAGGACAATCACCTCGCCCGGGGCGGCCTCGGCATCGGCTGGGTCGTGGGTGACCATCAGCGCGGGAATGTCCCGGTCCCGGACGTGGGCGAAGGTAAAGGCCCGCATTTCAGACCGGAGGGCAGCGTCCAGCTTTGAAAACGGCTCATCCAGCAAAAGCGCCATCGGGTCGGCCAGAAGCGTGCGCATCAGCGCGGCGCGCGCACGCTGACCGCCCGACAGGGTCGCCGGATCGCGGTCATGCAGGCCGGACAGACCGGCCGCGTCAAGCGCGGTCTCGACCCGTGCCCGCCGTGCCGCCCGTCCGCGCACAGTTGCCGGCAGGCCAAAGGCAAGGTTGTCCCCGACAGAAAGATGCGGAAACAGGATCGCATCCTGAAACATGAAGCCGATGCGCCGCGCCTCGGCAGGCAGCCCGGTCACGTCCCGGTGCCCAAGCGTCACGCGGCCCTCAAGGACGAATCCATGGGCCAGATGCCCGCCAATGGCGTCAAGCAGGGTGGATTTTCCGGCCCCCGACGGTCCCATGACGGTCGCCACCTCCCCCGGGGGGATTGTCAGGTCAAGCGGCGGAAAGAGCGGCGGCGCGGATTTCAGGCGCAGGCTCAGCGCCTCGATCTTCAGGGTCATGCCGGCGCGCCCCCCGAAAGGCCCTTGCGATTGCGGTGCAAAAGGGCGGGGAGCAGGAAGGCCGCGCCATATGCGGCAAAGGGCAATCCGGCTTGCAGCGTCGCATAAACCCCTGTCACGCGCCGGTCCGATGAGGATGTCAGTGTAACCGCCTCAGTTGTCAGCGTGGCGATCCGCCCGGCGCCCATGAACAAGGTCGGCAGGTATTGGGCAACAGAGACCGCGATGCCAATGGCCGTTGCCGTCAGGATCGGTGTCAGCAGGACCGGCAGTTTGACCCGCCAAAGACGGCGCCACGGCCCTGCGCCCAACGCCGCCGCCGCGCGCGGCAGGCGGGCATCCAGCGCACGCCATGGATCGGACAGCGCGATCATGACATACGGAAAGACGAACAGCGCCTGCGCCCAGATCACGGCGAGATACCCGCCCGACAGACCCATGTGCAGGTAA
>CAZRZN010000018.1:23622-35473 GCA_964604565.1 uncultured Rhodobacterales bacterium | reverse complement strand
GGCACCTCTGGCCCATTTTCGGCGCCACGAACGGACGATTGCAGAACATCAACCGGTAACGTCTGAACGCTTGCGCATTTCCACGAAGGGCCCGCCGCAGGAGGGACGGACGTTTCGACCTTCAGGAAAGGGGCACATAATCCTCTGTCAATCCAAACGCAGCCGGACCGAATTGCCGAAGAGCCGCCGGACTTTTCATGATGGGCGGGACGCCAACGGCCATGACGACCACCCGCTGTCCGTATCTCAATGTTTCGTTCGTGATCGGCACCGCCGTTTCGGCGTCCATGATGGCGATGATGTCCGGCACGAGGGCCAGCACTTGCTCACCCCTGCGGGCAATGAGGTTTTCATTCTGAAAGGTGATCGTGCAGGTATCGCTGTCCCGGTCGTGCCGCTGGACGGTGACATGGCCCAGCGTAAACCCTTCGGACGTCCGGCGATCCACGTCGATGATCTTGCCGTCGAATATACGCCGCGCGACGGAATAACTTGTGGTGGCAAGAAAGCTCTCGATTTCCTCGAACGGGTCCTGCCTGTGCGCGCGGGACGTGCGGATTATCCTGCCAATGCTCTGCGCCAAGCTGAGGGTGTGTTTGACCGACGTCGTTTTCACCTGGTGCCCGGTCATGGGGTAATTCGCGAAATAGGCGGTCCCGCCAAATCGGATGGCGATGCCGCGGGCGATCTTTTCCATCCGGTGATTGTTGTCGGTCGATACGACCGCGACATCGCCTTTTTCGTTCGATATGCCAAGGGGCGTGCCGCGAACCCCTTTGATCGCAAAGGTTTCCATCTGGAGTTCCGGGAAGGCGCGTCCCTGTCCGTCCGCATCGACGACTGGAATATCCAGCGCGGCGGCGACATGCAGGGGAATGGTGGAGTTGATGCCCCCGACCTCCGTTGGCATAGTCGCGTCGGCGCGCCGACCAAGGTGGTCCTCAACGGCGCGTAGCGCACGTATGGGTTCCTCGCCCGAAGGGATCTTTTCCAGAAGGACGGTGGGCGCCCCGATCATCGCCGTCGGAATGACCAGCAGATCGTCGTTCAGGCTATCCGGATCGATGATCCGTATGCGGCGCCCTGCCTCCAAAGCCTTCTTGACCATCAGGCCGCCAATGTAGGGATCGCCGCCGCCGCCGGCGCCGAGGAATGCAGCCCCTGTGCACAGGTCGTCGACATCGTCGATCTTCAAATCCATCTGGTCGTTCTCCCTGCTGGTCAAATCGGAAGGTCGCCAACCGCCTTCACGCGAAGGCGCGTCGGGTTTCCGGGCAAGTAGCTGATCGGCACCATTTCGATTTCGAGGATTTCCACGCTGTCGGGCGTGGCCCCTGCATCGATGGCCTTTTGGCGGGCCTCGCTGCGGGCCTCGTCCAGAATGGCCTCACGCGTGGCCGGCGCGATCGAGGCGACGCGCTCACATTCGCCGGACACCTGCGCGATCGCGGCCCCGACCGCATTCGCAACCGACGAGTAGGCCGGTCTGATCACCTCGGAGACAGAGCGCACCGGCCAGTCAACGAGGATCGACCCACCGCCCACGACCAAAAGAGGCAGGTCGCGGGCTTCGGTCTTCATCTTTTCGACGTTCACATCAAGGATGTCGCACATCCGCGCACGGGCTGCTGCGAGCGTGGCCTTGGGGATCGAGGCAACAAGCGACGGATCGCCGATATCGGCCCAGCCACCTGCCACCGCGATATCCGTGGCCGTCAGAGTGTCCCCCCCAAAGCAGAGCGCGCGGCGCGTGAGTTCATAACCTACAGACTCCGGGCCAACCTGATGACCGTCGCCGCGGATGATCGACCCGCCGCCAAGCCCCACGGCCAGGACATCAGGCATGCGAAAATTGGTCTTGACGCCACCCACGTCCACAAAATGCGTGGATTGGCGGGGAAAGCCATTGCGCAGCATGCCGATGTCCGACGTTGTGCCCCCGATATCGACCACCATGGCATCGGTGATCCCGGCCAGACGGACAGCGCCGCGCATCGAGTTGGTCGGACCCGAGGCAAATGTCAGCACCGGGTAGCGTTCCACCGCCTCGGCACGCATCAGCGTCCCGTCATTCTGGGAAATGAACAGCGGCACGGTCAGGCCCAGATCGTGCAAGGCCCGCTTGAACGCGGTGACGACCCTCCGCGCGAGGGCGGCGAGAGACGCATTGATGATGGTCGAATTTTCACGTGGCAGCAGTCCGAACTGACCAAGCTCGCCCGATAGCGAAACCGCGATCCCGGGGCATTCTTCCTGAAGGATCTCCGCCGCGCGGATTTCCATGTCACTGCTTATCGGCGCAAAGACGGATGTGACGGCGGCAGTCTCTATCCCGGCCTTGCGCATCGACCGGGCCGCTTCGGCGACCGCGCGTTCGTCCAGCGGCGCGATCTCCTGCCCGTCGAATTCGTAACCGCCCCGGATCTGATGCACATGGCCGCCGATGACCTTCACCAGATCCGCCGGCCAATCGGTCAGCGGTGGAATGGCGGCCCCGGCGGGCAATGCCAGACGCAGGATCCCCACGGGGAGCAGCGCGCGTCGTTCGATCACGGCATTCGTGAACTGGGTTGTGCCGATCATGACACAGTCGATCTGGCCAATCGCCAGTCCACTGGCAACAATCGCATCGGTTATGGCGACCACGATCCCTGAATAGACATCCTCCGTCGTCGGCGTCTTTTTCCAGCCGACCACGCCATTCGGGCCCATCACGACCGCATCGGTATTGGTGCCACCGACATCCACCCCGATCTTCATGGCAGGCGTTCCACGGTTTGCATCTTCATGGGACGACCACCCCGCTTTCGGCGCTCCAGAACAACTCAACCGTATCGCCCGGAGAGAGGGTGGCCATCTCCGGGCGGTTCGGCACCTCGACGGTGACCATATGCGCGCCCGTTGCCACCCGATAGCGCCGCAGCGCGCCCTGATAGACGGTGTCCGCGATCCGGCCCGTCATCCGGGATGTCTCTTCGGGCGCCGTGCCTGCAAGGCGGATCATTTCCGGCCGCAACAACAGCCGGATGCCCTGTCCCGCTGTCACGCCCTGCGCACGGCGGGCCGGCACTTCGACGCCGCTGCCCAGATCCACGATGCAGTTTTGCGCGTCGACCGCTTTCACCGTCGCCTCCAGCAAGTTGGAGTCCCCGATGAATTCAGCGATGAAGCGCGATGCGGGGGCCTCGTAAATCTCCGTCGGTGAGCCAACCTGCAGCATTTTCCCTTGGTTCATGACCGCGATCCGGTCCGACATCGTCAGCGCCTCGGATTGGTCGTGCGTGACATAAATCGTCGTGATGCCGATGGATTTCTGGATGTCCTTGATCCAGAATTTCATTTCTTCGCGCATCTGCTTGTCCAGCGCCGAAAGCGGCTCGTCCAGCAGCAGGATCTCCGGTTCGATCACCAGCACCCGCGCCAGCGCGACGCGCTGTTTCTGACCGCCGGACAGCTCCCTCTCATAGCGCGCGCCGTAGCCCGCCATGCCAACCTGTTCCAGCGCACCGTCGACCTTGCGCTTGATCGTGGCCCTGTCCTGTCCGCGTTCGACAAGGCCGAAGGCGATGTTGTCGAAGACATTCATATGCGGAAAAATCGCGTAATTCTGGAACACGATGCCGATGCCGCGCGCCTCGGGCGGCAGGTCGGTGATGTCGCGCCCGTTGACCGAGATGCGCCCGGTGCTGGGGGTCAGGAAGCCCGCCAGCATCCGCAGCGTTGTCGACTTGCCGCAGCCTGACGGGCCAAGCAGCGAGAAGAACTCGCCTTTCTGGATGGCGATATCCAGATTCTCGACGGCTGTCGTGTTGCCAAACCTCTTGGCAACGCCTTTGAATTCGACGAATGACATTCGGGTTTCCGTTCGGGGTAGGGGCGCGAACCAGTCCAAAGGCCGGTCCGCGCAGTGTCTCAAAGGCCAAAGATGCCGTTCAGGCGGTCGGTGATCTCCAGCTTGTTTTCGACAAAGAAGTCCCAGTCGGGGACCCAGAACGCCTCCGTGGCCTCGGGCGTGTTGACCACACCGTTCTCGGCGAGGGCGGCGGTGATCGTTGCCTTGGAATTGGTCGGCCGCCACAGGAATTCGTCGCCGAAGGCGTTCAGGAATTCGGGCGACAGGGTCCGGTTCATCAGCGCAAAGGCCAGCTTTTTCTGCATCGGGTCCGAATAGCGGCTGATTGTCTTGGTCTGGGTCAGGATCGGGTGGCTGTCCCATTGCCAGACGTCCACCGGCACACCCTTGCGCTTCAGCGACAGGGCTTCGCCCTCGATATGCACCGCGATGTCGACCTCTCCGCGTTCGAGCAGCGACAGCATGTTGAACGTGAATTCGCTGATCTTCATCGGCATGGCGTCTTCGAGCGCCTGGAAAGCGGCGTTCATGTCGTATTGATCCTTGCCGTATTCCTTGGCCGTGGCCATGAAAAAGGCGTGCATCAGCCCGTTCTCGGTGCCGTAGGTGCCGCGCTTGTTTGCGAACCGTGCGGCCCAGAAGTCGCGAAAGCCAGAAACCGGATCGCCGGCATCCGTCCGGTAGGCATAGACGTAGGGCATGTAGGCCCATGTCACGCCCGCGCCGGAGGCAAAGGCAAAGTCCCAGCAATCCGCGGCATTCGGCACGTTTGCGCGGATTTCTTCGGTGGAGAGAAAGAAATCGCCCGCTTGCTTGGTCTGCGTCAGGTTTGGCAGGTTCCAATTGGTGATGTCATAGACGGGATCCTGCGCCCCCTGCGTCACGAATTTCGGGAACCACGGGAAAGAACTGTCCCAGTTGATGGTGCAATTGAAATCCTTTTCGAACTGGTCGGTCAGCGCCTTGCGCACGAATTCCTCCCAGCCGCCGCCCCATTCGCCGATGTTCAGCGTCGCGCCGCCCGCATCGAATACTTCGCCGTCGTAGGTCGTGTCCTGTGCCCATGCATGGTTGATATAGAAGGTCGAGGGGATGGCGGATGCGGCCCCCAGCGTCAGCCCGCGCTTGAGCACGGAGCGGCGGTCGATGGTTTTCTTGATGGTCATGATAGGGACTCCCTTGGTTGGATTTTTGGGCTACTGCCGTTCAAGCAGTTGCCGGATGTTCACGAGGCGGTTGGTCAGCAGGACCGAGGCGATCACCAGCGTGATGGCAAAGATGCCCGCTGCTGCGGCGGAGGGATCGAACTGATACCGCAGCGAATTATACATCGCGATCGGCAATGGTTCGGAGTTCGGCGCCGAGAGGAACAGCGACACCTCGAACTGGCCAAAGCTGACGATGAAGGCAAAGATGCTTCCTGCCTGGATCCCCTGGCTGATGTTGGGCAGTGTCACCTTGCGAAAGGCCCGGATCGGAGACGACCCGAGGCTGCGCGCCGCTTCTTCAAGGGACACGTCATAGGCGGCCAGCGCCGCGCCCACGGTGCCGATCACATAGGGCGTGGAATACAGAATATGCCCGATCCAGAGGCCCCAGATCGTGCGGGACAGACCGATCCCTGTCGAAATGTAGAAGGCGAAGAGGGCAAATCCGACAACGACGCCCGGCAGCACGACGGGCGACAGGAAGAACGCGCGCATTGCCGCCCGGCCCACAAACCGTGTCCGTGACAGGAACAGCGCCACCGCCGTTCCAAGGATCGTCGAGACGATCATCGTCATCAACGCAAGCTTGAACGAAAAGAAGAACGCCGACAGGTATTTCTCGGATTGCAGGAACGCCGCGACCCAGCGCAGCGACAGACCCTCTGGAGGAAAGGTCAGGAATTCTCCTGCCGTGAGACCCGCAAGCACGACAACCACGATTGGGAGCAGCATGTAGGTAAAGCCGAGAATGGCGAGGATCATCATGATCAAGGGGATCTTGGGTCCCATCAGGCAAGTCCTCCGGAGCGGCGCGCACCGACACGCAGGTAAATGGCCACGGCACCGGCGCTGAGCAGGAACAGGATCACCGCGATGGTTGCGCCAAACTGGAAACGCGCGCCTTCGGCCACCTGCTGGAAAATATGGATCGGCAACACGCCCACGCGGAACCCGCCCATGAGCGCCGGCACGATGTAGGAGGAGATCGACAAGGCGAACACCAGCAACGACCCTGACAGGATCCCCGGCATCGACGCGGGCAACGTGACCCTCAGAAAGGTCCGCCAGCGGGATGCGCCAAGGCTGCGCGCCGCTTCTTCGAGGCTGGGGTCGATGCCCCGTATCACGCCGACCAGCGTCAGGATCATGAAAGGCATGGCAAATTGCACCATGCCGAAGACAACGCCCAGAAAGTTGTACATCAATTGCACGGGACGCTCGGGGTCGGTCACGCCCATGCCCACGAGGATCTGGTTGATCAGGCCGTTGTCCCCAAGGATGACCATCATCCCGTAAAGCCGGATCACCATGTCCAGCTGCATCGCTGCCAGCACGAGGATCAGAAGGAAGGTGTTGCGTGCCGGGTTTTCGGTCTTGGCGATCACGAAAGCCATCGGATAGGCCACGATCAGCGTAATCCCCGAAACGATTGTGGCCAGCATCAGGGACCGCCCCGCCGCCCAAAGATAGTTCGAGCGGGAGAAGAAGCGGATATAGTTGTCCAGCGTCAATTCGGAGGTGACAGCGACCTGCCCGAGTTTTTGCGGATTGAACGAACTTGCAAACAGAAGGCCGACCGGGATCACGAAGAAGATCACGAAAAAGATCGCCAACGGCACGACAAGCAACCATTTCATGTGCTGCTGATATCTCGCCGAATGATGCGAAAGGCTGTGAGAGGCGGCGCTCATGATGTCCCGGCCATCGTCGCGGTCAGAAGGGGCCATGCGTCAAATCCCCTGATTTCCTTGGGGTCCGGCGCGGGAAAGCGCGTCTTGTCGGTTCCTTGTCCGGCGGAAACGGCGGCGTTTGCCGTGCGGATCGCCAAGGGCAGGGGGTCTATGACGCGGTCGGCCGACCATCCCATCGCGGTGGCCACGGGCGCGTCAAATCCCAGCATGCCGGTGCAGCCAAACACGATCGCCGTTGCGCCGTCCTCTTCGGCGGCGAGGCGTGCCTCGCGGATCGTGGCCGCGACAGCGGTTTCCCGGTCGCGTTCAAGGTCCAGCACCGATACGTTGATGCCCCTGACGGATGCCAGCTTCTCGCCGACGCCATAACGCGCCGCGAGCGCGCGAAAGTCCCTTTCCTGCCGCTGGAGCACCGTCACGATGCTGAAGGTCCCGGGATGCTCGGCGGCGGCCAGCAATCCGACTTCGCCACAGCCGAACACGGGAATGGCAACGACCTCTCGCGCAGCGTCCAGCGCCGGATCCAGCATGCAGTCGATCACGATTGCTTCGATGCGCTCGGCCTCGGCTGTCAAGGCCGCGTTGATCACGCCCGGGCCTGCCAGAACCTCGTCAACGGCGGACTCAACCGATGCAGGCCCATGATCCAGAAAGACATGGCTCAATGTGCAGCCTTCCGGCACGGCGGCGCGCAACGGGTCCTCATCGCGAAACCCACGGGAGATAATCGGTGTGATCACACGCAGCTTTGTCATCTCTTGCCTCTGATACCTGACAAGGGAAAGCTACGCGTCCGCGCCGTATCCAAACGACTACCCATGTGGGTAGTCATGTCATTTAAGGAAATGCGTGCCCCTTTCGCGTCGCGATATTCTCAGGTGTCGCGGGGCTCCATGGAGAGCATCCCCAACCGTCGGCCCTCGGCGACCGCGGCGGTGCGGTTCGCGACCCGCAGATCGGAAAAAAGCACCTTCAGGTGATATTTTACCGTGTTGACGGTCACGCCCATGGTCCGGGCGATTTCCTTGTTCGACAAGCCGAGCGACAGGAGATCCAGATATTTCCGCTGTAGAGAGGCCTCGTCCGACGGATCGGCTGACTGGCGCTTGCGCGAGACGGGGCTCGTGCTTTGCGTCACCCAGGCATGTGACAACTCGGACAGCCGCCGGCGGTGCTCCGGACTGATGGCCACGCTGACGCGGGCGCCATCTAGCGCGGCCTGCACGATGGCAAAAACCTCGCGTCCCTCGTCCAGTATGAACCGACGAAACGGTTGCGGCCCCAACAATCGCAACGATGACAACAACGTTTGCGTCGCCTCTTGTTTCTGGTTCAGGTGCCAATGGGCCGACGCCTTGATCACCCGCAGCTTGGCGAGAGACAGGAGCTGTCCGCCGCGGATCGCGAAATCCTCTGCCAGCCCGACAAATGCAAGGGCATCCGGCGCGCGCCTGCTGCGCACCAGCCATCGCGCGATTGCAACAGCGGTGGACCCCTGCCGCAGCGCCCAGTTCCTGCCATCGTCAAAATCGTAGGTGTTCGGTTTCAGTCCCAGTTGGTGCATCATGGCCGCAGCCGGACCCACCTCACCGCTCAGGGTCAGAACCCGCAACCTTTCGATCTGCATGAGCCGTTTCAGACGCGGCATCCGGCGTTGTTCGGCCATCCGTTCGCAATGCGCCAATTCGGTGAGGGCCGCAGGCAGTCCGGCCTGCGCAAAAGCAAGGCGTGTTCGCACGCGATACGCCGCGGCGCGCACGTCCAGCCATGCGTCGTCGTCCTCCACGCTCTTGATCGCACCGGCGAGCAAGTCCCGGCTCAACGAAAGATTGTTGGTTTCATAGGCAACTTCGGACCGCAGCGCCCGGCAGACGGCCAGAAGGCCATCCGTATCATCGGGCAGGCCGTTCAGACGGGCTTCCATCTCGGCATATTGCGCGGCCGAGCCTTCGAGATCCCCGCGCATCAGCTTGATCTGTCCGAGATGGGGGTGCAGGTGAAGCGATCCGAACTCCGCATCTCCCTTGCGGTAAAGCCTGATGGCGATCTCGGCATGTTCCTGCGCGCGGTCGAAGTTTCCTGAATGAAGCGCGTGAATGCACAGCAGGTTGAATGCCAAAGCCTGCCCGATCAGATCCTCGCGGGGCAGGGTATCCAGAACATGGCGGAGTTCCTGCGCGTCCGCCGCCGTGCTCGGGCGGTCTTCGTATACGCGAACATGCGCTTCGACGAGCCGGAATTCCCTGCCAAGGCGCGTGTTGCCAAGGGAGGCATCGCGGAAATGGGCGCGCATGTCCTCCAGCCCAAGGCGCGCGTCCTTGTTGCGCCCGTGCTTGGCCAGCACGAAGATCCGCGCCAACCGGTGATCTTCGTCTCGTGGATCGGAGCCGGTTACAGGCCCGGTCAGCTTGTCCGCCAGTGCCGGGTTGGACCCTTTCAGGAAATCGCGCCAGTTTACGCCCTGCGCCCGGTCCGACGAAATCATGTCTCCACCCATCCTCAAGAAAGTCTGCCCTTTTTTGGCCGATGGCGCGGCACGATCAACCGCCTGCGGCCCGAAAAGCGGAGACGGTCAGGTGATGCGCTGCCCCGTTTCCGCATCGAACAGGCTGATCCGTTCCGGATCGCAGGTCAGGTCGATCCGTTGTCCGGGGCGAAAGGCATGGCGTTCGGAAAACACCACACAGATGCGCTGACCGGCCAATTGCGCAAAGACCTCGATATGCGGGCCCGTGGGTTCCACGACCTCGACCTCTGCGGTCATTGTGCCACCCTCCGGCGCAAGATCGAGATGCTCGGGACGGATGCCGAAGACGACTTCCTGACCCTCGCGGGCGGTCGTGTCGGACGGCATCGGTAGCCGTGTGCCATCGTTGCAGACAAGATGGACCGCCTCTCCCTCACGGCGAATGGTGCCGTTGACAAAGTTCATGGACGGCGATCCCAGAAACCCGGCGACAAACAGATTTGCGGGACTGTCATACAGGTCCAGCGGCGCGCCGATCTGCTCTACCCGGCCCGCGTTCATCACCACGATCCGGTCCGCCATGGTCATCGCCTCGATCTGATCGTGGGTGACATAGACGGACGTCGTCCGAAGCCGCTGATGCAGCGCCTTGATCTCCGTCCGCATCACGACGCGCAGCTTGGCATCAAGGTTCGACAGCGGCTCATCGAACAGAAACACCTGCGCATCCCGGACCAGGGCCCGCCCCATCGCGACCCGTTGGCGTTGCCCCCCCGAAAGCTGTCCCGGGGCACGGTCCAGATACGCCCCAAGGTTCAGGATGTTGGCCGCCGTATTCACCTTGCTGTCGATCTCGGACCTGGGCCGTTTGCGCAAGCGCAGGCTGAACCCCATGTTGTCGGCGGAGGTCATGTGCGGATACAGCGCGTAATTCTGAAACACCATGGCGATGTCCCGTTCGCGCGGAGGCATGTCGTTCACCACCTTGTCGCCGATCAGGATGTCGCCGCCGCTGATCGTTTCCAGACCGGCGATCATGCGCAGCAAGGTAGACTTGCCACAGCCCGACGGTCCGACAAGGACCACGAACTCATGGTCTTCGATCGCAAGGTCGATGCCATGGATCACCGTGGTCGCGCCGAACTTCTTTTCGACATTGCGTATCTCGACCGTAGCCATGCTACTTCCTTTCCTTGCGCGGCGGCCGCAGGATCATTTCACCGCCCCCAGTGCCATGCCCCGGATCAGGTATTTCTGAAGCCATGAGAAAACGATCGCGACAGGCAAGGTGGCCAGAACCGTCCCGGCCATGACGTGATGCCATTCGACCTGATACCGCCCCGCCACCTGCGAATAGATCTGGACCGGCAGCGTGAAATCGTCTGAATCCCGGACCATCGTCAGCGCCAGAACGAATTCGTTCCAGCTGTTGATGAAGCCAAAGATCGAGGTCACCGCGATGGCCGGGACGGCCAAAGGCAGGAACACCCGCCAAAGGCTTTGAAAATGGGTGGCCCCGTCGATCCAGGCGGCCTCTTCCAGATCGCGCGGAATGGTCGAGAAATAGCTTTGCAGCATCCAGATGGTGAAGGCCATGTTGAAGGCGGCATAGGTCAGAACCAGCGAATTCAGGTTGTTCAACATGCCCAAAGCAACCATCAGGCGGAACAGGCCCAGCACCAGAACGATGGGTGACATCATTTGTGTCATCAGCAGAAAGGTGCGATAGGCGCGCTTGCCCGGAAACCGGTAACGCGACAGCGCATAGGCCGCCGGAATGCTGAGAACCAGCGCCAGCGCCGTCGAGGCAAAACTGACGTAAAGGCTGTTCAGCAGCGCGCCGCCGAAATTCGTCTTTACCCACATCTCGGCGAAGTTGTGCCAGTGGAACTCGCTGAATCCCCAGCGTGGCGGAAAGACGAACAGCTCATCCCTCGGGCGTACCGCCGTGACGAACATCACGGCAAAAGGAAACAGGATCACGATCACCAGCGGTGACAACAAGACCCAGTAAAGAATGGAACGGCGAAGCTTGGCTGACATCTCACTCCTCGGAGGCCGGGGCCTGATCGCTCTCGCCGCGCATGACAAGAATGACGTAGACGATTGTGAACAGCAGCAGCACACCGAACATGATCAGCGAGATCGCCGCCGCCTTGTCGATCTGCCCGAAACGAAAGGCAAGCTTGTAGAGGTAGGTCACAAGGATATCGGTCCCGTTTGCCGGCCCGCCCTCCGTCATGACCCAGATGATCGGCAGGGAGTTGAACACGTAGATCACGTTCAGGACGATCGCGATGTTGATGAAGGGCTTCATCAGGGGCAGCGTGATGTAGATGAACTGATCCCAGCGCGTCGCGCCGTCGACCATGGACGCCTCGTAGGAATCCTGCGGCAGCGATGACAGCCCCCCCAGAAAGATCGTCGTGGTAAAGGGGATGGACACCAGAATCCCGATCAGGATCTCCACGGTGAAGGCCAGTTGCGCCTCCGCCAGCCATTCGATCGGTTCCGAGATGACCCCCATGTTCATCAGGGTCGCATTCAACAGGCCCGACCGCCCGTTGAGCGCCCAGCGCCAGACCACGGCCGTCATGGTCAGCGAGATCGCCCAGGGCAGCATGATGATGAC
>CAZRZN010000018.1:16260-23522 GCA_964604565.1 uncultured Rhodobacterales bacterium | reverse complement strand
CCGATGATGAACAATGCCATGGCCAGACCCGGCAGGATCATCAGGATCGGAGTCATGCCTTTGAAGGACTTCATGGATGCCGGCGATCCGTTGGTTCAGGGAGGAAAGGATTGCAAAAGCAGGGTCGGAAGGGGCCGCAACCGCCGCCCCTTCCGCGCATGGATCACATTCCGCGGATCTCGTTGATCTGGGCGGCCGCCTGTGTCAGCGCCTCTTCCGGGGTCACGTCGCCCAGGTAGATCCGCTGCATCGCCCGCACGGTGATGTCGGCGATCTCTTCCCAGTTGGAAATCGTCGGGGCGAATTTCGCATAGGGCAGACCCGCGGCAAACCCGGCCACATCCGGATCGGTCTGGTAGTATTCCTCGGCGGCGACATTCTTTGTCACCGGCAGGAAACCTTCCTCGCGGTCGAACTGTGACCGCCATTCATCCTGATAGGCGAATTCGATGAACTGCCATGCCGCGTCCTTCACGTCCGAGTCGGCGAACATCATCAGCGTGTCGGTCACGCCGTAGGTCGCATTCGCGCCGGCCTCCGGAAAGGGCAGGATCGCATAGTCCAGATCCGGCGCCTCTTCCTTGATCTGCGGGATCAGCATCGGAAAGGTGAAGATCACGCCAAGGTTGCCCTGCTTGAACAGGTTGAACACTTCTTCGCGGTTGTAGTTGGTCGGGGACGGCTGGGTCAGCCCCTCGTCGATCATCTTCTTGTAGAGGGTCGCCGCCTCGATCGCCTCCGGCGAGGCGATGCCGGAACTGCCATCCTCGTTCAGGATGTCGCCGCCGTGGGTCCATAGCCCGTAATAGAAATAGGCGTCCGTCTCGATTTCCTTGCCCTGCATGCCAAAGCCGAAGGCATCCGGCAGTGCCGAAATCTTTTCCGCCGCGGCGTAGAGATCATCCCATGTTTCCGGCGGCTCCGCGCCCGCGGCGTCGAACAGGCCCTTGTTGATCATCATGGCGCGTGCCGATGCTGCGACCGGCAGACCCATGATCTGCCCGTCGATGACCGAGGGCGCCATGAAGGTGTCGATGAACGTGTCCTTGAACTCCGGTGTCAGATAATCGTCCATCGGTTCGGCGATCCCCTGCTCGGCAAAGTCCAGCAGCCAGCGGGTGCCGATGATCGACAGGTCGGGCGCGACGCCCCCGGCAATATCCGTGGTCAGGCGCTGCAACAGCGTGTCCCACGGCACGACCTCGACATTGATGTCGATGTCCGGGTTTTCCGCCTCGAAGGCGGCGGCGACCGCCTCGAAATAGGGACCGGTCTTGGAGCTGTATTCCGCCACGGTGAAATCGACGACCGTCTGGGAAAGGGCAGGGGCCGTCGCCGCGCAGAGCGCGAGGGTGGATATGGCAAGAGCCTTCCGGGGCAACAAGTTCATCAGATTGTTCTCCTCTGTCGGACGTTTGATCATTGTCGGCTTTCAGTGCTGTTCCGACGCGCTTTTGGGGGATCGTCCAGCATGCAGTCCGAAGATCTTGACTGTGCGGGGAATCGCTGAGCGGGGACAATAGTTTTATCGCATGGGCATATGTAGAAACGGCATCAGGGCGTCGTGCCGCGATGCTTTGCCCAAGGACTGGGCCACCCCAGTCGGGAATAATGCAGCGATGTCAGACCGCTGCCCATTATCCGCGCCACGAATATTCGGGTTCATAGCCAAGAACGCGCCTTGCCTTCTCGATGGACAGAAGCGTCTGGTGGGTGGCCAGCGCCCCGCGAACGGGCACATCCGGGTAGATCTCCGCCATCAGGTCGGCGCTGGATTTTTCCATCACCGTGTCCGCATTGGCGATGATGAAATGATCGGCGCCGGTCATGTCCACATGCAGCGCCTTGCGGACCGCCTGCGCGCAATCCCGTCCGTCGATGTAGCCCCACAGGTTCCACTGGCGAAAGGCCGGGTCCGCCTGCCATCCGGCAAAGGCCGCGTAGTCCTCCGGTTCCATCACGTTCGACAGCCGCAGACCGATGAACGTGCTGTCGGGGTTCCACCGCTGCATCTGGCGGGCCATTTCCTCGCCAAGGTCCTTGGACAGGGAGTAGGCGCTTTCGGGCCGCATCGGGTGGTCCTCGTCGACCGGCGCGTAGGCCGGCGGGTTGTCCGGGCTGAACGGCAGGCCAAGCGTCGTCTCGCTGGAGGCCCAGACGATCCGCCTGACGCCCACGCGCAGGGCGGCATCGAACACAGCGTAGGTCGACAGGATGTTGTTGCGAAAGGTCACTTCCTCCGGGGCAAGATCGGGTGCCGGAATGGCCGCCAGATGCACAACCGCGTCCGGCGTCCCAAAACTGCGGAACGGGTGATCCTTGCCGCCCGTCCATTGCAGGGCGTCGATCACCTGTCCGCGGTCCGTCAAATCCACCTTGTAGAACGGGCAGACGGGGTCTTTCGACGGCACGATGTCGATGTTCAGAACACTGTATCCCTGCTCGACCAGATGACGACAGACGGCGCGGCCGGCCTTGCCGCTGCCCCCGGTGACCACGATGTTTTTCATGACGTCCTCCTGTGCTGTCGCGCGCCGACCGTGCATCCCGCCCCGGCCACGCGGAAAATCCTCGCAGATGGATGGTGCAAAGCCGAATGCCGAATTTCAATCCCGTGATGCCTTCTCGGCATTGGCTCCGGCCCTGTTTCGCGCATAGCGTCATGCCTGTCCGCGCCCGCTCAACGGAGGATCCGCCCGCCAATGACGCATTACAGCATGTACACCTATCCCTGGGATCTTCAGGAAGAGGGCGTCGCGGCGGTCTGTGCACGTCTGCGCGATGCGGGGATCGGCGGCCTCACCCTGTCCACCAGCTATCATTCCGGAAAATTCCTGCGCCCGCATGCCCCGCGCAGAAAGAGCTACTTTCCCGAGGGCGGCACCGTCTATTTCAAACCGGACCGCGCGCGTTATGGAACCCTGCAACCGCAACAGGCTGCGATGGCCCGGGATTTCGATGTGCTGGACGCGCTGTCACGCGAATGCGGCGATCTTTCCGTGACGGCCTGGACGGTGGGCCTGCACAATTCGCGTCTTGGGGCCGCGCATCCGGATCTTGCGGCGCAGACGCCGTTCGGGGACCCGCTGATCAATTCGCTCTGCCCGGCACAGCCGGAGGTCCGGCGCTACCTGATTGCCCTGTGCCTCGACACAGCGGCACAGCCCGGCGTGCGCGAGATCGCGATCGAAACGCCGGGGTGGCAGACCTTTCGCCACGGCCACCACCACGAATTCGAATTGATCGACCTGCCGGACCCGGCGCAGATCCTTCTGGGCACCTGTTTCTGCACGGCCTGCCGGGCCGGGGCGCAAGCCGGCGGCATCGACGCGGACGCGCTGGCGCGGCGCGCCTGCGACGAACTTGAACATTTCTTCCAGACCGGGGACCCTCCCGCGACGGACCCCCGGCAAGACCCGGACTGGGCCGCCTTTCAGGCGTGGCGCGTTGAGACGGTCACAAGCCTGATGGCCGAAATCCGCGCCGAACTGCCAGACGAAACCCGCCTTGCGGTCATCCCTACGACCCAGACGCCGAACCGGCTCTGCTGGGTCGAGGGCAGCGACCTGCCCAGCCTGTCGGGCGTCGCGGACCGGCTGGAGATCCCCGCCTACCAGACCGGCGTCGCCGACATCGCGGCAGATGCCCGCTGGGTCCGCGACACCGTGGGTCCCGACGCGCCACTGGGGTTCATCATGCGGCCGACATGGCCCCACCTGACCGGCATGCGCGACGTGGTCGACGCCGTCACCGCCTTGAAGGCGCTGGGGCCGGTGGCCCTGTCCTTTTACAATTATGGCCACATGCGGCTGGAGTCGCTGGACTGGATCGCGGCCGCCATCACGTCAGACTGAAGGAGTTCTCATGCCGGATCATTCCAAAACCGTGGCGCTGGTGACCGGGGCCGGACATGGCATTGGCCGCGCCATCGCGGAACGGCTCGCCGGTCAGGGCGCGGCGGTGGCGATCGTCGACATCGACGGCGACAGCGCGGCGGACACGGCCGAAAGCCTGCGGTCCAAAGGCCACGCCGCCTTTGCCGCGCAGGCCGACATCACCGATTTCGACGCCGTATCGCGTGTCGTCGCGGACTCCGTCGCCGCGCTGGGGGAGCTGACAGTTCTCGTCAACAACGCCGGCTTTACCGATGCGGGCGACATCCAGCACATGCCGTTCGACGCATGGCACCGCGAAATCGACGTCAATCTCAACGGTCCCTACCACTGCCTGCGGGCCGTGCTGCCCCGGATGCAGGCGCAGGGCGCAGGCGCCATCGTCAATATCTCCTCGGTCAACGGGGTGCGGTTCTTCGGCAATCCCAGCTACAGCGCGGCAAAGGCCGGGCTGATCAACCTGACGCAAAGCGTCGCGTCGGAATATGGAAAGCACGGCATCCGCTGCAACGCGGTGCTGCCCGGCTCCGTGCGGACCCAGAACATTTCATGGGAAATCCGGATCAAGAAGGATCCGGATGTCTTCAACAAGCTGGCCCGCTGGTATCCGCTCGGCCGTGTTGCGGAGCCGGAGGATGTGGCCAAGGCGGTGTCCTTCCTCGCCTCCGACGATGCGGGCTACATCACCGGGGTCGCGCTGCCCGTCGATGGCGGTCTGCTGGCCGGCATGAATGTCATGATCGACGAATTCATCCTCGAGTCGAAGGACTGACAGACCCGGCGCGGACCCACCACTAGCCCGGCAGGGTCCAGCGCACGTCCTCGTCAACGGGAAAGACCGGGCGCGGAAGATGCCGGAAATCGAACCGCGACAGGATGGGGGAGGAAAGCCCGGGCGTGTCCACCTCGATCACCTGATCCGGGCCGAAGAATTCGGAGAACCCGGCGCGGAAATGGCCCCGTGACTTCACGACCACCGCGCGGGCCGCGCCGATGTCCAGCCCCATCATCTCAAGGAAAACCGGGTCGGCGCATTGCGTCCGGATGGAGATCACGACCACACGCAGCCCGCCGATTTCCAGCAGCGCGCTGGTCCCCAGCGCCATCCGCCGCCCGGCGTAGAAGCCGCGCCGCCCCACGCAAACGCCGTCGTGAATCCGCAGCACCCGCGCGGGCGCGGTGAAGCGGCGGGAAAATGCGTCCGGTTCGGTGCGGTTGAACACGGCGTCAAAGGTCGCTCCCTCGCCCAGCTCCGCCGCCTCCGCGGCCAGCGCGGGATCGTTGATCACCCCGGCAATCACGTTCTCCGCCCCCGCCCGGTAGAGCGCCTCGATGATCCACATGGTGTTGCCATTGCCGCCCCCGCCCGGATTGTCCGCCACATCGGCAAGGATGACCGGCGCCAGATCGGCATCCCGGCAGACCGACACCACCTGTGTCACCGCATCGTCCAGCGAGGTCAGGACGGGCCGGTAGCGTTCATGCTGATCCCATCCGCGCGTGGCGATCGCCTCTGCCGCGGCCTTCGCCTTTCCGTCGTGGCTCCGGGACGACACCACAATCGCAAGGCCGTTCTTCTCCGTGTCGCTGTAGGCAAAGCCGCCAAAGATCGAGACGTTGAAAATATCCGCGTCCAACAGGGTCTGACCATAGTCGATCAGGGCGCCATAGGGCCCGCTTTCGGTCAGCAGCGTCACCGTGGGCGGCGTCACGGGCAGGCGCAGGAATGCGACCTCCGGGCGCATCCCGTCCAGCAATTCCATCAGGACCCCTGCGGCCTCTTGCCCGCGATCCAGCATGTCCACATGCGGATTGGTCCGGTAGGCCACGATGGCATCGACGCTGTCGACCATGCGGCCGGAGATATTGCCATGCAGATCCAGCGTGGCGATCACCGGCGTTCCGTCCCCCACGACCTCCCGCACCATGGCAAAGATCTCGCCATCGGGGTCGCGCGTTCCGGTTGTCGTCATCGCGCCGTGATTGCAGATATAGACGGCGTCCAGGTTCCCCGCCGCCTCCAATCTCTGGCGCATCTCCCCCAGAATCCGCGTGTAGAAATCGTGATCCAGCGGCCCGCCCGCCTCGACAAGCCCGATGAAGATCGGCACCGGCTCCCATCCCCCTGCGGCCTCCATGCTTGCTGCGAAGCCGCGCATTTCCGTCGGCAGTTTCGGATCGGGACCGTTCAGGTCGTCCAGCAGCTCCTGCCCTTCAAGATAGACCCGGCTGCGAAAATCCTGCTCCGTGATGACAGGAGCAAAGCTGTTGCTTTCCAGCATGAGACCGAGCAGGGCGATACGGGGCGGCTTGTCGGTCATCGGGGAACTCCTGCACTGGCTGCGCCGATCCTACCGGCCCGGCAGCCGCGCCGCCAATGCCGCCTTCGTCTATGGTGATGCAGCCTGAGCATCGGCTATATGCGCCCAGAACCGTTCGGCCATGTCCGGCAACGTGTCGTGGTTCCGGAAAAGCCTGATTTCGGACGGGATGTAGTAGGACGGATCGCCGGCGATCACGACTGTCCCCGACTCCAGCTCCAGCAGCGCCTCGCTTTCCGGCAGCCATGCCAGTCCGCGCCCCTGCACAACCATGGATTTCAGCACCCCGGCCAGATGCGATGAAAACACCTCGTGCAGCACGGGCGCGGTCGCGTGGTGGCTCAACAGGAACGCGACGGCCTGTCCGCTGGCCGCCGACCCGACATAGGCAAGGTAATCGACCGGCGCGGCCCGCGTTCCGGGCAGGCGGTGTATCGGGCGGCCGTCCGCATCGGGCGCCGACACCGGCAGCAGGCGGTCCTCACCGACCTTGATCGACACAAAGCGATCTTCGGACAATTGCGTATCCACCGTCGCATGGGTGGGCGCCAGCATGAACTGGCAGTCCCCACGCATCAGCGACTGCACGCAGTTGCCGATCTGACGCGAATCGAGCCGGGTCTGGAACACGCCGGTGTCCTGTTCGATCTCGCGGATCCAGCGCGGAAAGAACACCAGCGACAGGCTGTGCGTCGCGGTGAAGGAAACCGTGCTTTCCGCCACCTGTCCGATGCGGCGAATCTCGTCACGGCTTTGCAGGATCCGGCGCAGCACCTCTTCGGCGACGGGGCGGAATGCCTGCCCGGCGCGCGTCAGTTCTATGGGCTGCTTGGACCGGTCGAAAAGCGGCGCGCCCATCCATTCCTCCAGCGCCCGGATGCGCCGGCTGAAGGCGGGCTGCGTCGTCGCCCTCTGATCCCCGGACCGCGAGAAATTCCGCGTGTCCACCAGCGACAGAAAGTCCAGCAACCATTTGATTTCCATAGCAGGTCTTCAATTCCAGCAATGTCCCGGGAAGAGGCTAGCAGAGCCCGCGGGAAAAGGGAAA
>CAZRZN010000018.1:0-16160 GCA_964604565.1 uncultured Rhodobacterales bacterium | reverse complement strand
TTCATGTCCTTGACCTCGTAGATCACGTCGCCATCGGCCTCCACGATCCCGTCGGCAACCCCCATGGTCAGCCGCCGCGTCTGCACGGCCTTGGTGAAATCTACCTTGTAAGTCAACATCTTGCGGTCCGGGCGCACCATGCCTTTCAGCTTGACCTCACCCACGCCCAAAGCATAGCCGCGCCCCTGCCAGCCACGCCAGCCAAGGTTGAATCCGGTCAGTTGCCACAGCCCGTCCAGACCCAGACACCCCGGCATGATCGGGTTGCCGGGAAAATGACACTCAAAGAACCAAAGGTTGGGGTCGATGTCGAACTCGGCCACAACATGTCCTTTGCCATGCAGCCCGCCATCCCCGGAAATATCCGTGATCCGATCCATCATCAGCATCGGCGGTTCAGGCAATTGGGCGTTGCCCGGCCCGAACAATTCGCCGCGTGCGCATTTCAGAAGGTCTTCCTTCCCGAAACTGGTGGGATAATCGGCCATTCAGGCGCGCCCCTTTCACTTATTCTTCATCAGAACCGTGGCACCCTCTATCACTTGCCAACTGCGCCATGCAAGTGGCCGGCATCGGGCGCTGCGGCTGGCCGGGGGCGAAACGGACCGCGAAACAGCAGCGGAACGCGCCCCACGATACGCAAGGGCCCCCTGCGACAAGGCGCGGCGGTGAAATTGTTTGAATTCCGGGCCTGTAACGCTTTATATATCGGATGAAACGACGAATGGATGGCAAGAAGTCAATGACTGAGGCAGCCGAGCGTGGAAAAGCCTGGTTGGGGCGCAGCGATTTGCGGCCGACGCGACAGCGCGTGGCGCTCGCCGCACTTTTGGTCGGGGATGGACAGAACCGCCACGTGACCGCCGAAAGCCTCTTTGCCGCGGCCAAGGATCATGACGAGCAGGTGTCTCTTGCGACGGTCTACAACACGCTCAAGGCCTTCTGCGACGCGGGCTTGATGCAGGAAGTGACCGTCGATGGCTCCAAAAGCTATTTCGACACCAACACCCACGACCACCCGCATTTCTACTGGGAAGATGAGGCGACGCTGACGGATGCCCCGGCGGACCAGTTGCAGATCACCAGTCTGCCTGATGCCCCCGAGGGCGCAGAGATCGCCTCGGTCGACGTGGTCATCCGGTTGCGGCGCAAACGGGACCGCTGACATCATGAGATCGGGACTGCGGCCGCCACGATGTGCATCGCGCAACGGGGCCTCCCGATACCCGTGTAGGCACGTCACCGGCCTTTGCCACCCGTCGTCGGAAAATGAATAATTGTGAAGTAATTTCAATAGATTAGATAGAATTCCGCGCGTATCGGCATGCCAGCGGTCCGGGATCTTTCGCGGCGACGGTCCTGCCGATCATCAATAAACCGCCACGTGTCGCGCTCGGTGCGGTCCCGACGGGCCAATTGGCATCTGCACCAATCCGACAGCGGTGCCGTCACAGGCGCCGCCGGTCAATGGGGCATCTTCCGATATTTCCCGCGCCAAGGCAGGCACTTACCCGTTTTGGCCGGGGCCGCGTTCCCAAAATCCAGGGCGTGGAATTCCCCGGCGAGGCGTTCAACGCGATCCATCTGGATGAGGCGAACAAAGGCCGCTTCAACACCATGGTCACCTCTGGGCGATCCGGGGTGCGCATCTTACCACGTCGATACCCCGGCTGAACCGCCGAGGCACCTTCGCCTCACAGGCCGCAGTCTTGACCGATCATGCGGCCGGGTCGCAGATCAGCCATCCAGCCCCTCCTGCGCCCGGGCGACAAAACGCGTGACCCGCTCGGGATCGACCGGGTTCCACCATACGCCCCCTTCCTTGAGCGAGGACGCGACGATCACCCCGTTGGTCAGGCCGAGGATCTCGACGATGTTGTCCTCCGTCACCCCCGACCCCACGAGCAAGGGCAGATGCGTCGCGCCGCCGATCTCTCTGATCTCCTCCACAGAGGCGCTGTTGCCTGTCCGCTGTCCGGTCGCGATGATGCAATCGCTGTCGAAAAAGGCGAGATCGCGCGTCATTTCCGGGATCGACCGGTCCGCGACGATCGCATGCGCGCCGTGCTTTACATGTGCGTCGGTAAACACCCTGACCCGTTCGGCGCGCAGCAGGGACCGGTAGCGCAGCGCCTCGGCGGCGCGTCCCTCCATGAACCCTTCGTTGGCCACATAGGCGTTGGCCCATTGATTGACACGGATGAATTGCGCGCCCCCGGCCACGGCCGTCGCCAGCGCGGGCAGGGGCGCGTTGGCCAGCACGTTGATGCCCACGGGAACGTCGAAGGTGCGCTTGATCCGGTCCGTGACCACGGACAGGAAGGCCGGTGTTTCCGGGCCGATGTCCTCGGGCTTGGCAAAGGGAATATCGCCGTGGTTTTCGACGATCAGGCCATGCAGGCCGCCGTCGATCAGCCGTTCTGCGTCACGCAGGCAGGTGTCATAGATCCGGTCAAGGCTCTCGCCCCGATAGCGCGGTGCGCCGGGAAAGGGCGGGCAATGGATCATGCCGATCAATGCCTTGTCGCGCTGAAAGATATCTCTGATGGCACCGGCGTTCCGGTCCGAGACAAGCTGCATGTTCAAGTCCTTTTCAAATCAGGCGGTTCATGCCCTGCGGGTTTTGACCATTCCCAATGCGGGGCAGGGCGCAACTCTGTCCACCGTGGATGCGCCGATGCCGGGCGCGGATTTCGGGCGCCTAGGGCCCGGTAAGGCGCGGGTGCTTGACCCTGCGCATCGGCCCGAAGCCATGACAGCCCTTGCCGATCCGGCGGCCGTCGCTGAGGCCTGAGCCCGGAATCCGCCATTCAGCGCGCAACAAGCCAGCCGAACACGTTCTTCCACAACGTCGCATAACCGTTCCAGTCGCAGAAAGCCGGTGACAGCCAATGCGGGCCGATATCCGACGTCCATGCCGCTGTGCGGCCCTCGCCATATGTGCCCAGCACCAGCAGGGGATGCCCTCCCTGATCCGCCGGGATGCGTGCGACAACCGTGGCGCCCTCGCGCGTTTCGACTTCGTTTACACCCAGGATCGGGGGCCAGTCGCCTTGCAGCCCGGCCATGACGGGATGATCCGGCATCACGATCTCGGCCAATGCGCCTTCCGGGATCTCGACCCGGTCGTCCCATGGCAGGCAGGTGACGGGCAGCGTGTCCTCGACCGGTGTCCGGCGCCAGCGGGCCTTTCCATCGATCCCCTGAAAGGAGAAATAGCCCCCCATCATGATCAGGTTGCCGCCCTCTGCGACCCATTCCTTCAACATCCGCAGGCGGTTCGGCACGCATTGCGATCGCAGCCACACGTCTGGCGGCAGCAGGAAGGTATTCGCGCCGATGTCCGACAGAATGACGATGTCATAATCCGACAGACCCGCCTTTTCAAAAGGGAACCCTTCCGCGGCGTCATGCGCGGTCATGTAGTCGATGTCAAAGCCGCTGTCCTTCATCGCATTGAGCAGCGGTGTGGCCCCGGTGTGGAAATGCACCGACCCGAACTGGTCGAACCCCTTGTAATGGGTCTCCGAGGTTGTCCAGCTTTCGCCCACCAGCAGAACCTTGGTGTTCATGGTCATTCTTCCTTTCGCGAATGTCGGGTCGTCACGTCAATAGCGGGGCGCGCTGGCGTCAGCCCGAACCGGATCAGGCACGGCAGAAAATGTTCTGTCACACAGGTCTGTCCATTGCCACCATACCGCTTGGTTTCCACCGTGATGAAGATGTCCGGCGACGGCAAGAAGCGATCCAGTCCCAGCTTCAATCAAACCCGGGATCGTGCGATCCGTGGCAGGCATCGGATACCCGTATCGAACAATAAAGAACCCTTTCTGACATGTCGAAGTCCCGAAACAAGCCGCGCCGCGACCGCCGGGCCTGACTGGTGGATCCCACGGTCTACGGGGTCCGATGGCCCGCAACCGCGGTTCCGGGCCTGCGCGTGGGCGCCGGTGCAAACTGCGCCTTTGGCAATGTCGCGATTCACCGTCCGCCCGACAGGCGCGACGGGTCCAATGCTGCCCTTCGCGTCGATGTTCAGGTGCCGCAGTGTAGCCTGTCACTTCGGACTTTCGCTGCAACCGCAAGATCCGACCTCGGCGAAAATTCAGCCGTGCGCGGCAAAGGCAAATCCGCGTTCTTGCATGGGTGCCGTCATGTTCAGGTCATTCCCGCACCGGAAAGTGCGTCAATCAAACGGGCTTTTTGGACGTCCACCGGATAGGGGAACATGCGCGCCGCATGGGCCAAGCTGTATTTTGGCGCGAATGTCTTGATGGCGGCGACGTTCCGCTCCGCCTCTGCCGTGTTCCCCGCTTCCCACAGGGCCCGAACCAGTTGCACGCGTGCGGGAATGAACCGTTCCAACCGCTCCAATACCGATTGGAAGTGATCTATGGCCGGTTCATGATGCCCCAAGAGAATTTCCGTATGTCCTTGAGGAAATTCCCAACTTGGCGGCAAGAAACTGTCCTTTGAAAAGACGGCATCAAGCAAGGGCGCTGCCTTTTCCGGCTGCGCCAGCCGGTTCATGGTTTCCCCGTAAGCATGATACACCTCGGCATTATTCGGCTCCAACCGAAGCGCCGTTTCAAACGCTTCGATCGTTTCGTCGGGTTTGCCGCAATATCCCAACACCCATCCAAGCCGGACATGTCCAAGCGCGGATGTTGGGTCCAGTTCAATGGCCTTGCGGGCCAAAGCCTCTGCCTCGCGCAGCGTCCGGTCCGCCATCGGCAGCCCAAATACATGGAGCGTGCACCGGCAATAGGCTTGCTGCGCATAGGCATTTGCAAAGGTCGGATCGATCTCGGTGGCCCGGCAAAAGTCGGAAAGCGCATCCATGAATGCCATAGGCTCATAGCGAAAATACGCGTATCGCCCTTTCTGGTAGTGATCGTAGGCCGCCGAACTCTGGGTCCCGCGCTGTCTCGAACGGGTCACGTGTTCCCCGGGTGACAAAACCGCGATCAATCGTTCGCAAATCATGTCATGCCCCGCCAAAAGGCTGCCTGCGGTAAGGTCAAAGCTTTCGGCCCAAATCTGGTGCGCTCCGGTCCCGTCCAGCACGGAGACGTTGATCCGGATCGTATCCCCCGATTGCCGAATACTGCCGTCGATGATCGTGGTAACGCCATGGTGTGCGGACGGGATCTCATCTTTCAGCGCCCGCGCGGTATTGTAGGACAGGACCCGCCAGTTCGGCTTGCCGGACAAACCCATTATCAGGTCCTCGGCCAATCCTTCCGCCAGATAATCCAGCCCGGCCTCTGGACGGGGCGTCCGAAAAATCCGCACCAGAACGGTCGGCCGCTCTTGTGCCTGTGGATCAATGGGCGTGGCGGTCGCCTGTGCAACGAACCGATACCCGCGTGAATGAACGGTCCGCACGAATTGTCGCTCCGGCGTGGTATCGCCCAAGGCGTTCCGCAGCGCCTTGACCGCACCGGATATCGCCCAGTCACTGACCGCGCGCCCCTGCCAGATCGCCTCGACAAGATCGTCGCGGCTGACGACGCCGTGCCGGTGACGGATCAAAAACCCAAGGAGCAGGAGGCTTTGGGGTTCAATCGGGACCGCCTTGTCATCCTTCAGCAACTCCGACGTTGCTTCGTTGAACACGAACGGACCAAAGCGCCAGATCTGTCCCGTTTTTCTGCTCAAGTCCGGATCCTCCAATAATCCTCCAAAGACCGTCCCGTCCCGCTCAAGCATCATGGCTCAGTCGCGGTCAATAATCGAGGTATCAAAGCAAAAGGAGACCACTATGAACATACGCGCCCCCCTCTTGACCGCTGCCCTTTTCAGCCTCATCGCGAGCACAGCCATGGCCGAACGCATCAACGTCGCAAGCAACACGACCGTTGCGCAGTCGGTAGGGCGTCTGACCACCGCCGTGGAAGCCGCAGGCGCACGCGTCTTCAACACCATCGATTTCGCGCAGGGCAATGCCTCCGTCGGTGAAGACCTTCGTCCGACGACCGTGGTGATTTTTGGCAGCCCGAAGATCGGCGCGAAGGCGCTGCAGGACGGTCAGACCATGGCGCTCTATCTGCCCCTGCGCATCTTGTTCTTCGAAGATGCCAATGGACAGACATGGGCCACCTATGATGACCCGACCGCCGTGGCGCCAACGCACGGTCTTGCCGCCGACAATCCGGCCGTTTTGGCGATGCAGGGCGCGCTTGAGCGGTTCTCTGCGATTGCTGCCGGACAATAATGCAGGAGTCGGCACGCGATGCGCCTTGTTTCGCGTGCCCATGGTCTGAAAGGACAGGGGGCACCTTGAACCCATATGCCGTCATTCTGCGTTCCGAGGCGGCGGCGCCGGAGGATTGACACCGGGGCATTGCGTTTGCAATTTCCAGTCTCGCAGCAAGGATCGCATGGTCGCCAGTCGTTCCATGGTCCCAGCGGTTGCATCCGTGGGGGAGGCAGCATTTTACGCGGTTGTATTCGCGAAGAAGCGATGACAGCCGACCGCCTCATCTTCGCAAGCATTGCGGAGGTGCAGCAGATTCCGACCGAGCGGTTCTGGAACTGTAAAAACGAACGCCCCAAACTGGCCAACGGCGGGATGACACCCGCCCGGAAACTGAACACGGCTGCATGGCTTCTTTGAAAGTGCCCGCCGGAAAAATTGGGATTTGCAGCGCTTCGATGGCGGGCGGCTTGCCGGAGACTTCGCCAGCCACCGTCTTACCCGATTATGGGCAGCCCACCACCGAAGTCAGGGATGCTTACCCCAACAGGGCCACGGCCCACATGCCTGACGCAAATACCGTATGGGCCAACAGGCCCATCGCCCGCCCTTTCCAAGGCTGTTCCGTTCGCGACAGGGCCCAGCCCAGTCCCATGCCGGGATGCAGCAGAAACCAGCCGCCGGCGATCGTCACGATCCCCCAGAGCCACGCTTGCCAGAAAACCGGATCGCCGAACCACCCACGCCCCACGATCAATGCAAAGGCCACGCCGTAGACGACTCCCACAAGATAGTGAAATGCCCAGCCGAGAGCGCGTTCCCCCTGCACCGGGGCGACAGCGCCGATATCGTTGTGAAAGACCTTTCCACGGAACAGCCCGGCCACCCAACGGCCCACGTTGCCCCAATTCGGCAACCCTTGCCCCGCCACACGGTTCAGGAACAAGGCCCAAAGGTCCATTGCCACCGTTCCGCCAAGTCCGATCAGCACTCCGGCCCAGATCAATCCCATTCCAACCCTCCAGTTTCCGGCAACATGGCGGCTGATGGCGCGGGACGCAATCACCGCAGGTGGTCCCCGTCAAATCTTTCCCGGACCGGCATGTCGATCAAAGCGGCCATTTGGCCGCGGCGCCCGCTTGCCGCGGTGCTACAGGTTGCCCGCCGCATAAGCGGAGTTCTGGCGGCATCATGCGGACACCGCCGAGGTTCGAGCCGCGATGCGCCATTCGCACCAATCAGGGCCCCTGAAACGGCGATGCCGGTCGTGTCTTTGACCGAAAATCTTCCACCTCGTCTGGTGATGCGGGCTCAAAGCCCAGGTATCCGGCGGGGTTCGTCGACGCGGCGGGGACGCTGTCCGTGACACCGCTTCGCAATGCCATGCCGGTCGGCGGATCATACGGGGCAGGGCGCCCCCGTGACCAAAAGTGAAACGATCCATCCCCCGAACATGCCGAGGCATGCGCGGCGGCCCCGCCGCGTCAACCCATCGCCTTTGCCGCCTGCCTGCCAGCCATCACCGCGCCGTGCATGGTGCCGTAATGCGCGACGGAGGCTGCTTCGCCAGCGAACCAGAGCGCGCCGTCCCATTGTGGCCGCGCCATCGCGCGCCGTTCGCGGGGTCCGTGCCCAACCGCGTTGAAGCTGTAGCTGCCTTGCGCGAAGGGATCGGTTGACCAACTTGTGGTTCTGGCCTCGCTCGGGTTCGGGAAGTGACTGCCGAACAACTCGCGGAGCGCGTCCCCGGCGAGCGCAAGTGCATCGCGGGCGGGCAGGGCTGCGATCCTCGTGGCATGATCCCCGATCGAGAACCCCGCCATGACGGGTGCCCCGCCCAAACGGGCACAGGAGGCCCAGGCGGCGAATGGCCCCGCGTCGCCGGCGGCGATCCAGTCTGCTTCACGCGGCCAGGCCACGGTGTCGAAGCGCAGCCATGTCTTTTCCACACGCCCCATATCCAGCCCGTCGACAGCGGCGCGCAAGGCCGGGTCAAGCGGCGGGTCGAAAGCAATCCGCCCGGACTTCAGCACCCCCAGCGGGACCGTGCAGAGGATGCGGTCGGCTTTGAGACGCGCACCATCGGCCAGCGTCACAAGGCCGGGCGAGACCGCGGCAACCGCCTGCCCGAGGCGGATATCGAGCCCCTGCGCCAGCCGCGCAGTCACACGGTCCAGCCCGCCGGACACCCAAAGATCGGGGCCGGGGAATTGCGCCCCGTCCAGCCCATACCATGCCGACAGGGCAGATGCCGTGCCGCCGAACGAGGGCTCGACCTCGATCCGCAGGTGTCGCAGGGCGAGGTGCCGCACATGGTCGCTCGCGACCCGCCAGGCGTCAGAGATCAGCAGCGCTTCCATCACGGACATGTCCTGCGCGTAAGCCTCTGCCTCGGACAGGGCGCGGCCCAGCAGGCGGGGCCCCGCAGTGTCGTCCCAATCCCCGTCCGGTTGCCCGGGCACGATAACGCGCGCCTCCCCGTCAAAGGCGAGGGGGGTCTGACCCGCATCCCTGACGAGGCCAAGTATCGGGTTCTGCCCGCGCCCGTGGATCCAGCCCGCGCCAAGTTCCACCGGCAGATCGGACCAGGGCCGCGTCGTATGCACGCGGCCGCCGATCCGGTTGCGCGCCTCCAGGACGGTGACAGCGTGGCCTGCCCGCGCAAGCTGGCGTGCCGCCGCCAGACCGGAGAGGCCCGCACCGATGACGACGACCCGCCGGGCGGAGGACTGAGCGATGGTCGGGCCCGCAGCGCCCTGCAACGCCAGCGCGGCCAATCCGGCCAGCGCGGACCTGCGGTCGATCCCATGTCCGCGTCTTTGTTTCGAAGGCCTGTTAATCGGTTTCATCGTTTGTGAACAACTCCTCCGGCTCGATCCCGCGCTTTTCAGCGCTGGCTCTGACGGCCTCCTTCAACGCGGCACTGCGGCCCAGCAGGCGGCGAAACCGCGCTTCGTCCAGTTCAAGAAGGGTCGAGGGCGCAATCGCACGCACTTCGGTCTTGCGCGTCTTTTTCATCAAGATCGCCAGCTGACCAAACATCTCTCCGCGTCCAAGGCGCCACGTTTGGCCGGCGGTTTCCACTTCTGCGGCACCGGAGGCGATGAAAAACACGCTTTTCGCAGTGCTGTCCTTGCGGATGATGAGATCTCCGGCATTGACGTAGCGTGTCTTGAGCACGCGGCCCAGCCGTTTCAAATCCCGCTCTTCCAACGCTGCAAAAAGTGGAAACTGACGCACCAGTTCAATGCGTTGCAACGCAATATCCAGCTGCGGGCGGCCCTCGGCGGCTGCACGGCGCAATTCAAGATGTTCAATGAGCTTGGTATAGACTTCGGTCCCGATCAGCCCGTCCTCACGCATGGTCGTATATTCGCGCTCTTCCAGACGTAGGGCTGTCCGGCGGATAAAACGCCGTTCCAGTTCCTCGGCGTAGCCGGGGTATTGCAGGCGAAGGCCCTGAAGGGCGGTTTCGACGGCTTCTATCCGGCGCGACAACGACTCGCGCAAAAGCTCCGTCACCCTCCGGCCATGAATTCGGCGGATGCGGCCGTCGATGAAAGCGCCAAGATCCCGCAGCACAAGCCGTTGCGACAAAAGCAACTCGAACCGGTCCGCCGTCATCCGGGCCAATGGGCCTGACAGGCGCAACCGGCTGTGCAACAGGCCTGCGGCACGAAATGCACGGCCATAGGCGACACTGCGCCGCGCGGCGCGGTTGTAGCCATTGCGCCCGCTTGAACGCGCCCCTTCAATCAGCCGGTCGGCGTCCGAAAGGACCTGTTCCGCCATCCGGCCAGAGATCGTCCGCTCGCGTAGCCTGGCAAGGATCGTGTCGCGTTCATGCCCGGCCAATGCGATCAGGCCCAATGTGATGCGATCGCGATTCTGAATATCCGCACTGTCTTCGGCTGTCTTGACGGCCTGATCCAACCGTTCACCGAAACGTTTGGCTTCGGATCGGACGATGTCATGGCTGAGGTCATAGTTGTCGGTGGTGCGCGCCACGTCTTCGCGCACCGTCTGCAGCGCGACGGCAACCACCTGACGCGACAGCGCCTCATCTATTGGGGATAGCCGGTCAAGTCCGATCCGACCGATGATCCAGCGGAGCGTCGTGCCCTGCACGATGAGGGTGAACAGCGTGAACCCGGTGGCAAGGATGCCGACGAGGCGCTGAATGTCGTCCGGAACCCGGACGCTTTCGGTCACGGCCAGCGCCAGCGCCAGCGTCACCGCACCCCGCAATCCGCCCCAGAGAATGGCAACCCGGTAAGGCCTCTCGACCGCTGGGGAAAGTTTCAGCACGGTCAACAAGGGCAGCAGGCCAAACAGGATCACCAATCGCGCGGCAATGGCGGCAAGGATCACCACACCGACAAGCACCAGATCCCCGACGCGAACCGCCTCAAGAAGTCGCGGAATGAGCAGCGCCGCAAGGATGAAGATCAGTGCCCCGGCCCAATGCGCCAAGACGTCCCAAAGCTCGCGCAGGTTGGCCCAGGTCAAGGGCGGCAGGCGTCCTGGTCCGGTCAGGTTCAATGTTACGCCTGCAGCGACCACGGCGATGACGCCCGACGCACCAATGCTCTGTTCGGCGCCGATATAGGTAAGGTAGGGCAAGGCGACCGAGATCGATATCTGCGCAAGTTCATGTCGGTTGAACAGTGCCATGACCCAGACGGCGATCCGCGCCGACACCCACCCCGTGAGCGCGCCCCCGACAATCAGGACCGGGAAACGGGTCAGCGCATCACCCAGATGCGGGTCCGGCACGCCAAGCATCACGAATCCCATGAACAGTCCGAACAGCGCAATGGCCGCGGCATCGTTCAGAAGGCTCTCGCCTTCGATGATCCGCGCAAGCCGCCGCGGCGCAGAGATCGACCTGAAGATCGAGACGACCGCTGACGGGTCTGTTGTAGACACGATCGCGCCGATCAGGAGACATGCAGCGAGTGGCAGGGCACTTGCCCAGGCCAGTGCATAGCCTACGCTTAATGTCGCGACGACCACGGCCACGACCGCCAGCACAAGGATCGGCACCCAGTCGTCAAGCATCCGGCGCAGGTTCATTCCCAGTGTTGCCTGGAACAAGAGCGTCGGCAGAAAGACGTAAAGAAAGACGTTGGAGCGGATCGGCAAGCCAAGAATTGCCTCAGCCACCGGGTTGAGCGCATCGGTCAATTCTGTCCGCAGGAAAAAGATCGCGCCAACACCGATCAAGATGCCGATGCTCGCCAAAATGACACTGTAGGGCAGACGCAACCGCGCCGCCAAAGGCTCCGCCACCCCTATGACAAGGAACAACGAGGCTATGACGGTCGTGATCAGAACAATGTCCATGCGCGTGAGATAGCATAGCGTTCGCTGGCCACATTGCGAAATTGCGCCCGTTCGTCGGCAATTGGATACATTCAGAACGTATTTCGGGCGAAGCCCGCCCGGCGGATCGGTGCACAGGGCAAAATCGCTGCCGAAATGCCGTCGGGAGTGCCTGGGCTATTCTGCTGGGAAGCATCCTCTGCCACACATCTTGGCTCGCGGCCGATGGCAAAGGTCTTGTGGGTCAGGGTCTTGGCCACCCATCGTTTTCCTAATTGCCGGCGGGGTCGGGCGTTCGGTGCGGCAAGACACAACGCCTTTTGACAAGACAGTCCGAAAGACGTCCGTTGGTCCCGACCCGCAGGAAATGAAGTTTCTTCGCATTCGGTCGATCCGCCCCGCGGTTGAAACCGTCACACCCTGGGTTGCTCCGCATCGCCTTCGGCTTCGAACAGACGCCGGCGAGACATGAAGACATGGTTGCGCATCACAAGGCCGAAGCCCGTGGGATCCTGGTCTTCGGCCACGCGCACAAGTTCCTTTATCTCACCGCAGACTGCGGAGATGATCGGTTCCCATTGCATCAGGGGCAGCGTTATCAGCCACATGCGTGAGGTCTGGAAGAAAAGGCGCAGTTGTATTTCGCGCAGGTGGCGGTTCTGTATTCGCCCGGTCACGCCCGTGTAGTAGCGGACGTTCACATCGGCAAAGCCCTGAACGTCGTTGGGCTCCAGCGATGCAAAGCTTTGGTGCCAGCCCCTGAGCTTGTCGATGAATTCGGGTTCGAAGGGTGTCTTCAGATATGGGCCCGACTGCATCGCAAGGATCATGCGCAATTCGTAGACTTCGGCGAGTTCGTTCCGGTCGATCGACGTGATGCGTGTCCCGACGCCGTGACGAATCTCGACCAACCCGTCATGTTCCAGCTTTGCAAGCGCCCTTCGAACGGGCGATCGGCTCACCGAAAACTCCTTTGCCAGCCTTTCCTCGTGCAGCACCTCCCCGGGAGCGACCCTGTTTGTGCAGATCCAGGCACAAAGCTCGTTGTAGATATCCGTGGATCGCGGCCGTGCCGTCTTTGCCGCCCCGGGTTGTCGGGTGTCGGTCATAGCACGTGCCCCGGCAGGGCGAACCTGCGATCCAGCCAGCGCATGAATTGCGCCGCGACAAGGCTGAGCAGCAGGAAAAACACGCCCGCCAGCGTGATGGGTTCAGTATAGCGGAACGTATCGTTGCCAATGATCCGGGCTGTGGCGACCAGTTCGATCACGGTTATCGCCAACAACACAGGCGTCTCCTTGAACATCGCAACGAAGTAGTTGCCAAGTGGCAGGATCACCGGTGGCAAGGCTTGTGGAAGGATGATCCGGCGGAATGTCCGGGGCAGCGAAAGGTTGATCGCCCGTGCGGCCTCCCACTGCCCGCGTGGCACGGCTTCGAGGCCCGAGCGGTAGACCTCTGCGCAATAAGCTGAGTAATGCAGCCCGAGAACAAGAACACCGGTCAGGGTCGCCGACAGAAAGATCCCGTACATCGGAAGGAAATAATAGACGGCAAAAAGCTGGATCACCAGCGGCGTGCTTCGCATGAATTCCACGAAGAGGCGCACCGCAAAGCTTATGACGGGGATCTCCGTGATCGCCAGCACCGCCCAAACCAGCCCGACGACAGCCGCAAGGGCAAAGCCCATCACGGTTATGCGCAGCGTCACCAGGGACGCCTCTGCCATCTGCGGCAGGATGTCGATCGCATAGGTCCAGTCCCAGATCATCGCGCACGCACCACGGCGACGCCGCGCGCGAAGCGCCTTTCAAGGAGTTTCATGCCGATCGTGATGGAAAGGCCGATCGCGAAATACATGAACAAGATGATCGTGAAGACTTCTACCGTCCGGTAGGTGGTCTGGTTCAACTGGTAGGCCGTATATGTCAAATCCGAGATCCCGATGAAGGACACAAGCGCGGTCAGCTTGAACAGTTGGATCGCGAGATTGCCGAACGGCGGGATCATCATGCGGATCGCCTGGGGCAGAATGATCCGGCGCATCCTGTTGAACGGCGAGAGGTTGAGCGCAATCGCGGCTTCGCGCTGCGCTTTCGGGACGGCGCGGATCGAGGCTTGGACCACGACGGCCGAATAGGCGCCCACGTTGAGCGAGACGCCGAGAACGCCTGCCGTGAAGGGCTCGATGGTGGGGCCGAACAGCGGCAGGACGTAAAACAGCCAGAACAACTGCACCAAGGCAGATGTGCCGCGAAAGACCTCGACATAGGCCGTGCAGAGCCATCGAACCGGCCACCATGGCGAAATCCGCCCGAGGCCTGCTGCAAAGGCAATTGCCAGTGTCAGGACAGCGGACACGCCAAAGATCTGGAGCGTGACAAGCGCACCGTCGAGAAACACCTCCGGATTGGCCGCGAAGGGGGTGCGCTGAAAATAGATCAAGCCCAGAGTCAGGGTCGCGATCAGCACAGCTGTCAGGGCCGGTATGGACATGCGGGCTCCCGGTTTTGCAAAGGCGCCGGGCGCTTTGCCCGGCGCGTATCAGGGGTCAGAGACCTTCGGCGCAAAGATCTGTCATGGTTTTTGCCGGTCCGTCCGCCGCTGTGAAACCCCAGGCGCTGGCCATTTCGAGATAGCCGCCGCTGGTCATGTATTCGGCCTGCACCGCGTCAAAGGCATCGCGCAGGGCCATCTGCTCGGCCAGTTCGGCCTCACCCTGTCCTTTGGGGAAAGCGATGGCGCCATGGCCCTTGTAGATCTCGCCGGCGATCTCCGTGATCGAGCCGGAGCTTTCGACGCCGATCAGGTCGCCCGCGGTGCGCACGATATCGGCGATGGCAAAGGCCGACAGGGCAAAACCGTCGGCCCGTCCGGACATCACCGCCGAGATCCCGGCAGCCTTGTCACCCACCTTGAGCAGTTTCTCATCGGGCACACCGTCCCGTTTGGCCAGAGTCTCCTCAGTCCCGCCGGCCAGCACGGCGAGAACCGCGCCCTCGGTCTCGGCGATATCTGTGAAGGTGTGCAATCCCTTGGGGTTTCCGGCTTTCACGACATAGGCGGCCCCTTGCCCGAATGTCGGCTCGGCAAATAGTACCTGCTCACACCGCTCAGGCCGGATATAAATGCCGGCTGCGGCAAGATCGATGCGACCGGCCACCAGCGAGGGAATGAGGGCGCCAAAGTCCATCGCAACATAGTCGATGTCCTCGATGCCCATTTCGCCCAACACATGCTGAACGACCTCGACCTGTTCACCGGTAAAACTGCCGTCGGCTTGCTTATAGCCATAGGGTGCGTAGCCGGCGATGCCGACCGTGACGCCCTCGGCACGGTATTTCTCGACCAGAGTTGTCTCGGCGTGAACCACACCAGCCATCCCGACAGTCAGCAATGCTGCCTTCAGGACCGCGGATAGGCGTTGGGACTTGATCATTTCGGGGTCTCCCTGCGCTTTGTCGTTTGTGTCGGCGCGGTAGACCGCACCAGTGTGTCGATGCTTCCACAGAGAGCCGTAAAGTCCAGAGAAAAACACATCTTGGCGTAAATGCAGTTGAAAAAATTCAAATATTGCCAAAACTATGCAGAATATAGACGTAGATGTATACAAGCTGACACCGTCACGCTTTGGGAGAAAAATGTCATGGCTCAGTCAAATCTGCACCAGAAGACACCGGGCGGTCACGAATCGCCGTGCGCAAATGCTATGGTGCGGTTCTCGGGCGTGACGAAGCGCTATGGCGCGCTGACGGTTCTCGACGCCCTCGACCTTGAGGTTGCAGAGGGCGAGATGGTGTCGATCATCGGTCCGTCCGGGTCCGGCAAGACGACTGTTCTGCGCGTTCTTATGACGCTCGAACAGATTGACGAGGGGATGATCGAGGTTGGCGGCGAGCGCCTCACGCACATGGAGCGCGGTGGTCGGCTCTTGCCCGCTGACGAAAGGCACCTGCGACAGATCCGGGGGCAAATCGGCATGTGCTTTCAGCAGTTCAACCTGTTTCCGCACATGACAGCGCTGGAAAACTGCATGGAAGGTCCGGTCCATGCCCTCGGGTTGCCAAAGGCCGAAGCGCGCAGCCGCGCCGAGGATCTGCTTGAAATGGTCGGTCTTGCGGAGAAGCGAAACAGTTATCCAAGCCATCTTTCGGGAGGCCAGCAACAGCGGGTCGCAATCGCCCGTGCCCTTGCGATGCGCCCGCGCGTGATGTTGTTTGATGAGGTGACATCTGCCCTCGACCCAGAGGTGACCGGCGAGGTGACGAGCGTCATTCGAAAACTTGCGACAGAGCATAACCTGACAATGCTGATGGTGACTCACCAGATGGAATTCGCGCAAGATATCTCGGATCGTGTCTGTTTTTTCTGCGATGGACGCATTGAAGAAGAGGGGCCGCCATCCGAACTCTTTGGCGACCCGAAAAGTGAGCGCACGCGGCAATTTCTCAGTGCAGTTCGCGCCGCAGCCTGACGCCAAGTGGAGATCGTTTTGCAGGTCATGACGAACGCCCATGCTACGCCCCGCTTCGCCCGATCATTGGGGCTGACGTCCAAAACCGGCTTGCACATTTCTTGGTAAACCGAACTGTTTGTTGCATGTCGGCGCCGTGGTGGAAGTTCCAGATTGCCCAAA
>CAZRZN010000017.1:0-35969 GCA_964604565.1 uncultured Rhodobacterales bacterium | reverse complement strand
TCCGCTATCCCGCAAGATTTCTGCTGGTGGCCGCCGCCAACCCCTGCAAATGCGGCTATCTTTCCGAACCCGCACGCGCCTGCAACCGTGCCCCCATCTGCGGCGAGGATTACCTTGGCCGTATTTCCGGCCCGCTGATGGATCGGTTCGATCTACGGCTGGAAGTGCCGCCGGTCAGTTTCACGGATCTGGATCTTCCGGCAACGGGAGACAGCTCCGCGACCGTCGCCGAACGGGTCGCCACAGCGCGCCTTGTCCAAAGCGCCCGCTTTTCAGGCGTCGACGGCGCACGCACCAATGCCGATGCCGAAGGTCAATTGCTGGAGGACATCGCCATGCCGGACCAAGACGGACGGGCGCTGCTGACCCGCGCGGCAGACCGGTTTGCCCTTACGGCAAGGGGCTATCACCGCGTCCTGCGAGTGGCTCGGACCATCGCCGATCTGGACGAAAGCGCCGATGTGCGCCGTCCGCATGTGGCAGAGGCGCTCAGCTACCGGCTGCTGGCGGCGAAAGAGACCTGATCCAATGCGCAACCTCGCGCAGCGTTGCCTTCCCCTCCGGCAGGACGTTGTGGAACAGTGGCCAGACATGCGGATGATCCGGCTTTATCGTGACGCAGACATCGACGCCCTGCCGATCCAGGATTTCGCCCATCCGCACCGCATCGTCTCTCAGTAATTCGGTATCGCCCGCAGTCAGCCAGACTGGCGGGGACCCTGAGAACGCTCCGAACAATGGCGAGGCGCGCGGATCCTCCGGTTCTTTTTCACGCAGGTACATACCAAGCATTTCATCAATCCGATCCGCGACCAGCACATTGTCGGATTCTGCATTCTCCTGCACCGAAGGGCTCGAAAAGGTCATGTCGACAATCGGCGAAAAGGCAAAGCAACCAAGGGGCGGACGCAGACCGTGCCGCCTCACTTCATGCAGCAGGGCCAGCGCCAGACCTCCGCCCGCGCTGTCACCGCCAAGCACCACCTCACCACTGGCAGAGATGGCGCGATAGACGGCCAAGGCATCCTCGATCTGCGCGGGAAAGGGATGTTCCGGGGCCAGCCGATAATCCGGCAGGCAGACGGCCATCCCGCTGAGATCCGACAGGGTGGCGGCCATTGCCCTGTGCGTATCGGATGAACCAAATACATAGCCACCTCCGTGAAGATACAGGATCGTCTCGGGCCGATGCGCTTGTCGTGCCACAGCCCATTGCACCGGGACGTTCGATAGCCGGTCGCGGCGAAAGACGGCTCCGCGCGGCCCATGAAAATAGATCTTTGCGTTGGTCTCGAATGACCGTCTCAGGCGTTCCGGCGCGTGACGCGCGAGGGCAGGTTTTTCGATCCAACGCAGGTAACGGTTCAACAGGACCAGTTGCCAACTCACCCTTTGCGCATTTCGATCGCCTGCCAGATCTTTCCGGCGATATTCACGTGGTCGAACCTCTCAAGCTCCTGAATGCCGGTCGGGGAGGTCACGTTGATTTCTGTCAGCCAGTTGCCGATGACGTCTATGCCGACAAAGATCTGCCCCTTTTCGCGCAGCAATGGTCCGATCGCGGCGCAGATCTCATGGTCTCGATCCGTAAGCGCAACCTTTTCCGGTCTGCCGCCCACATGCATGTTCGACCGCACCTCCCCGGCGGCAGGAACGCGATTGATCGCGCCAACTGCCTCACCATCCACGAGGATCACCCGCTTGTCCCCCTTGGAGACGTCCGGCAGATATTTCTGCACGATCAGCGGCTCCCTCGAAAAACCGGTGAACATCTCGTGCAGTGAACTCAGGTTCCGGTCCGCCGCATCCAGCTTGAACACACCCGCGCCGCCGTTGCCGTAGAGCGGCTTCAGAATGACGTCGCCATGTTTTGCCCGGAAGGCTTTCAGCACCTCCAGATCCCGTGCAACGGTCGTTGGCGGGGTAAGGTCTGGAAAGTCCAGAACCAGCAGTTTTTCCGGAGAATTGCGGACCCAGAAGGGATCGTTCACCACCAGAACCTGACCCTTCAGCCGGTCGAGCAGATGGGTCGTGGTGATGTAATGCATGTCGAAAGGCGGATCCTGCCGCAGCCAGATCACATCCATGTCGGACAGATCCACCGCCACCCGCTCATCCAGAACGGCAGGCGCATCCGCAACACGCTGCACCTTCATCCAGTGGCCGCGTGCGGTAATCCGGCCTTCCTCATAGGCAAGTTGATCCGGCCCGTAATAGAACAGATCATGGCCGCGAGACTGCGCCTCCTCGGCAAGCCGAAATGTGCTGTCGGCGTTGATATCGACCCGGTCAATCGGGTCCATCTGAAAAGCAATCTTCATGTGCATCCCCCGCAATCCGCCCGTCATAGATGGCGCAGTACGCAGCCGGGCGCAATGCGGGTCCGTGCCTTGGGCCCAACCGAAAGATCAATGGCCCAACGCGTTCTCGATCACTTCAATTTCACCCTGTCCGTTGACCAGCGCCACATCAAAACGCACGTCGGTCAATGCACCAAGGGGTTGAGTATCCAGAAACTCCTCCGCGGCGCGCTGCAAACGCGAAATCTGACGCTGCGACAACCGGGCGACGGCCCTCGCGAAGCTGCCACTTTTCTTGACCTCGACAAAAATGATCCCCGCGCCGTCCTGCATGACAAGGTCGATCTCTCCTGCAAGGCCCCGCCAACGCCGGGACACCAGGGAATGTCCACGATGCGCGTAGTCGCGCGCGACGATGTCCTCTGCCGCCAGACCGGCGTGGAACCCGGTTTGCCCCGTCGTTTTTCGATGAGCGCCTCGTGCCATTGCCGCCGCTTCGGATCCAACCGCCATCATGCCTCCTTTTCTGCCGCAAGCCGCATGGCCATCTGGTATACGGGCCGACGCTTCACCCCCATGGTCGTCGCGACATAGTCCGCCGCATCCCTGACGGACATCGTCTCCAACGCCTTGTTCACCTCTTGTTCTAGGTCGAAATCCTTAATGGTTTCTGAATTACCTTTTGCGATCAGAACAACGACTTCGCCTTTTGCCGGCGTCTCCCTGTAATATGCTGCGAGTGCCGACAGTGGTCCGCGGCGTGTTTCTTCAAATTTCTTCGTCAGTTCCCGGCATACGGCCGCGTCCCGATCACCGAGAATGTCCTTTGCCGCCTCAAGCATGTCAGGCAAACGCCTGGGCGACTCGTAGAAAACCAGCGTCGCCGGCACACCAGACAGGTCACGCAACGCCGTTTTCCGGGGGCCACCGGCATTGGGCAAAAATCCCGCGAACAGAAAACGATCCGTCGGCAGACCCGCAAGCGTCAATGCCGTCACGACCGCGCTGGCCCCTGGCGCGCTGGTCACTGCATGCCCCACCTCCGCCGCCGCCCGGGCAAGGTCAAATCCGGGGTCTGAAATCATCGGCGTCCCGGCCTCGGAGGCATAAAGCACCGAACGCCCGGCCGCGATCTCTGCCAGAAGACGCGGACGCACGCGGGCCCCATTGTGGTCATGATAGGCAAGCAAGGGCCGATCCCGCAGCGCAACCCCATGCAGATCCATGAGCCTCCGCAGGCTTCGGGTGTCCTCTGCCGCCAGAATGTCCGCAGACGCCAGCAGATCCAGCGCGCGCAGCGTGATATCGCGCGCATTGCCGATCGGAGTCGCAATCAGATAAAGACCAGGCGCCAGGCCAAGCTCCTTTCCGCCATTCTCCGCAATCGTCACTGGCCCCCCCTTTCCCGCTTCTCTATGATCGTGGCCAAATCGCGCAGCGCGCCAAGAGAGCCGCACACCCTGCGCCCGAAACGAGGGAGTTCTCTGTTCATGTTCGCCATTTCCCCCAATCTCCGCAAGGCTCTGCGTCCGATGGCCGCTGTGGTGGCGGCAGCCCTGCTTGCCGCCTGCGATCCTGCGGCGCTGACAAATCTGGGCGGCGGGAGCGGACCGCGGATCAATTCCTCGCAGCCAATTCAGGTCGCCCTGCTGGTTCCACGATCCGACAGCGGTGCCGCGCCGATCGCGGCATCGCTGGAAAACGCGGCGCGCCTTGCCATTGCCGACCTCGGCGAAGGCGTGACAATCGACTTGCGCGTTTATGACACCGCCGGGCAGGCGCCAACCGCTGCGGCCGCCGCACAGAGGGCCGTTGACGAAGGCGCCAAGATCATTCTCGGCCCGTTGCGCGCAGACGCGGTGAATGCCGCAGGCCTCGCCGTTGCGGACGAAGGGATCAGCGTGCTCGGCTTTTCGAACAACGCAAGCATCGCGGGCGGCAATGTCTTTATCCTTGGCCCGACATTTGCCAACACGGCAGACCGCACGATGCGTTACGCCCGTCGGAATGGGCAGCAGAATGTCGTTATCGTCTATTCGGACGATGTGGCAGGCCAATTCGGCAAGCTGGCCATCGAACAAGCGGCAACCGACAACGGAATGCAAATCGTGGGGTCGCAGCCCTATCAGCTTTCGGTGGAGGGCGTGAGCGATGCGGCGGCCGCGACCGGACGGGTTGTCAGCTCCGGCGCTGCCGACACCGTTTTCATCACGACCGATGCCAGCAACGCAGCGATGCCGATGCTGCTGACGCAATTGCCGGAGGCCGGCGTGACCCCGGACACCGTGCAGTATGTCGGTCTGACGCGTTGGGACGTGCGCCCCGATCTCTACGGACTGCCCGGCGCCGAAGGGGCATGGTTTGCGCTGCCGGATACCCAGCGGCTCGCGGCGTTCTCCGGCCGTTTCAACACGACATATGGCACGGCGCCGCACCCGCTTGCGGGGCTTGCCTACGATGGCATCACGGCAATCGGCACACTTGTGCGGGATGGTAGCAGTGATGCTTTGTCCACCACGTCGCTGACCTCTGCTAGCTTTACCGGCACGGGCGGTGTATTCCGGCTGATGAGCGACGGCACGAACCAGCGTGCGCTGGCCATTGCGACCGTAAGAGACAGACAGATGGTGATCCTTGACCCCGCGCCCAGCAGCCTTGCAGGCGGTTTCTGAAACAGAGACCCTACCCGAAACACTGATCGCGCCCGCCGCGGAGATCTTTGATCTCCCGGCGGTCCGCAGCGCGCTTTTCGCGGATCTTCCCCGGGGCGCCGGCGAAACAGAAGTGCGCAAACACACCGTCGCCACGTTGCGCGCCGCACGGGACGCAGGGCGCACGGCAGTGGCCGAAGCCTTTGCTCTTGAGCCATTCGAATCCCGGCGCGCTACGCGCGCTTACACATGGATCACCGACTGCGTCGTGCGGCTGGCTTTCGAAGTGGCCACCGAGGCGCTGCACAAGCGACCGACGCCAACCGAATCCGAACGTCTTTCCGTCCTCTCCGTCGGCGGTTATGGGCGCGGAGAGATGGCGCCATTTTCCGATGTCGACCTGTTGTTCCTGACGCCTTACAAGATCACGCCTTGGGCCGAGAGCGTCATCGAGTCCATGTTGTATATCCTCTGGGACTTGCGGCTGAAGGTCGGGCACAGTTCGCGCACCGTGCGCGATTGCGTGCGCCTTGGCGCAGAGGATTTCACGATCCGCACGGCAATGCTGGAAACCCGATTCATCATCGGGCACGAACCTCTTGCAGAGGAACTGGACCGCACACTCTGGAACGATCTGTTCGACGGCACCGCGCGCGAATTCGTCGAGGCCAAGCTGACCGAACGCGACGCCCGCCACGACAAGCAAGGGCAGCGCTACATGGTCGAGCCCAACGTCAAGGAGGGCAAGGGCGGGCTGCGCGACCTGCAATCGCTGTTCTGGATCATCAAATACGTGCACCACACGGATGACGTTTCAGAGCTTGTGACACGCGGTGTCTTTCGTCCCGAGGAATATGAGACATTTCTACAGGCCGAGCGCTTTCTTTGGGCGGTGCGATGCCATCTGCATCTGGCGGCGGGTCGCGCCAACGAACATCTGACGTTCGACATGCAGGTCGAAGTGGCTGGCCGCATGGGCTACAATGACCGTGGTGGTCGCCGCGCGGTGGAATGGTTCATGCAGGACTATTTCCGGCACGCCACCTCAGTCGGAGACCTCACGCGCATCCTGCTGACCTCGCTCGAAGCGACCCACACCAAGGGTGCGCCCCTGATTCAGCGACTGTTCAAACGTCCCCCGGCGGTGAAACCGGGCTACCGTGTGGTTCACAACCGTCTGGCCATCGTCGATGACGAAGAGTTCCTGTCGGAAAAGCTCAATCTTCTTCGGCTGTTCGAGGAAGGATTGCGCACCGGCCTGCTGATCCATCCCGAAGCCATGCGGCTGGTCAAGGCCAACCTGCATCTGATCGACGGCAAATTCCGTGAGGACGACGAGGCGCGACACCTCTTTCTGGACCTGCTGCTGAAACACGGTAATCCGGATCGTGCGCTGCGCCGGATGAACGAACTGGGCGTGTTGTCGACCTTCATCCCCGAATTTGCGCCCATCGTGGCAATGATGCAATTCAACATGTACCATCATTACACGGTCGACGAGCACACCATCCAATGCATCTGGAACCTGTCAGAGATAGAGCACGGGCACCTGACCGAGGAATTGCCCGTCGCCTCGACCATCCTGAGGGAGGGCGTGAACCGGCGTGTGCTTTACGTGGCGCTTCTGCTGCATGACATCGGGAAGGGCCGGGATGAGGATCATTCGATCCTTGGCGCACGCATCGCCCGAGGCGTCGCCCCCCGGCTGGGCTTGTCAAAAGATGAGACAGCGACTGTCGAATGGCTGGTGCGTTATCACCTGCTGATGTCGGACATGGCACAGAAACGCGACATCGCCGATCCGCGCACGGTCCGCGATTTTGCCAAGGCGGTAAAGACGAGGGAACGGCTGGACCTGCTTTGCGTTCTTACTGTCTGCGATATTCGGGGCGTCGGTCCCGGCACCTGGAACAACTGGAAAGCGGCGCTGATCCGCGCGCTTTACCGCCAGACCCGGCGCGCCCTCGAAGACGGGATGGAGGCGCTGACCCGTGAAAATCGCGGCACGGAGGCCCGCAAGGCCCTGCGCGAGGCCTTGGACGACTGGGACACCGAGGCCCTGCGCCAAGAAACGGGACGGCATTACGATCCCTATTGGCAGGGCCTGCATGTAACGGCGCATGTGGTCTTCGCCAATCTTCTGAAGGATATCAAACAGGACGAAATCGCCATCGACATCCACCCCGACGAGGATCGCGATGCGACCCGGGCCTGCTTTGCCATGCAGGATCACCCCGGCATCTTTTCGCGTCTGACCGGGGCCTTGGCCCTTGCCGGGGCCAATGTCGTCGATGCACGGACATTTACAACCAAGGATGGTTACGCGACAGCCGCCTTCTGGATTCAGGACGCCGAAGGGTCCCCCTATGAGGATACCCGCATCCCGCGCCTGCGCGAAACGATCAGGAAGACCCTGAGGGGCGAAGTCGTCGCACGCGAGGCGATGGTGCCGAAAGACAAGCTCAAGAAGCGGGAAAAAGCCTTTCGCGTTCCGACCCACATCACCTTCGACAACGACGGGTCCGAAATCTTCACGATCATCGAGGTCGACACCCGCGATCGTCCGGGGCTGTTGTATGACCTCGCGCGGACACTGGCCAATCTCAACATCTACATCGCCTCGGCGGTCATCGCGACCTACGGGGAACAGGTGGTCGATACCTTCTACGTCAAGGACATGTTCGGGCTGAAATTGCACTCGCAGGTCAAGCGCGATGTGATCGAGAAAAGATTGCGGGCGGCGATCGAGGCGGGGGCAGAACGGGCACAGGGCTGACCCGTTCCCGGATTGGCCACCGCGGTCCCAGCAGTGACCGATTGAGGAACCGGACCCTGCCGAAGCAGAGACCACGGCCCGGTGGCAAGGGTTGCAGTGTGTGCAACCACTCCGGCGGAGCAGCGCGGCATCGCCGCTTGCGGCTGCCAGCCGGGATAGGCCCTATGCGGACCCGGGATCGGCGATCGCCGTCAATCCGACCAGACCGCCAAAAACCCATGTGCTTCGTAACTGCCCGGCGCAATGCCAAGAAATTCGAGGGAGTCCACCTTCGTCCGAAAGACGCCCATTTCCCAGGGGCTCGTGCCTTCTGCAATGGATTGATACATTCTGGACATGCCAAAAACCACGTCGCCGGGTGCATAGACCGATGTCCGCGACGACGGCGCACGCACCGCGTAATACGTCTTCAACCGGTAGGCCAGTCGCTGCATATCCTTGAAATAGCTTTCTTCCAAGGTGCACTCGGAAAGATCCACAAGCGCGTGTTGATGGGCTTTGAAACCGGGATTCCGTGTATATTCCAGAAAGGCCACGATATGGTCTTCGGTGCTTACCTCACCACGAAACCGTGCCAAGACAAGATTGTGGGCGGGGTGAATCTGGTAGTCGATGGACAAGTCGTTATCGCCTTCCAGCGCCGAATATCGATAGTCGACCGTAACATGTTCAGATCCACAGAAAACCGTCATTGCATTTCGAAGTCCGAAAACTTGGCAGGTCCGGCAGGCGCAATCTGAAAACCGGCCTCCTCTTGACGGACGGGTCAAGCGCCCCTCATGGGCCAGCATCCCAAAATCGCGGAGGGCTTGCAGCGTCTGCCACCAGGCGCGCCCCTTCCGCCGCGCTGCCCTATGAGCTAAGCGATGCCGTGAACAAGAGGCAGGCAAACCATGAAACCCATTCGACTTGTCGCCGGCATCATGACGGTCGGGTTCTGGACCCTGATGAGCCGGGTTCTGGGCGTCGTCCGCGAAGTCATGATCCTTGGCCTTATCGGCCCGGGCCCCGTGATGGATGCCTTTGTCGCGGCGTTTCGCCTTCCCAACATGTTCCGTCGTTTTTTTGCCGAAGGTGCCTTCAACGCCGCATTCGTGCCGATGTTCTCCAAGAAATATGAGGGGGACGAGGACCCGCTGAGCTTTGCCCGGGATGCGCTGAGCGGTCTGGCCTTTTGCCTGATCGTGCTCACCGCGCTGGCGTTGATCTTCATGCCCGCGCTTGTCTGGGCCACGGCGGGCGGTTTCGCAGGGGATGCCCGCTTCGACTTGACGGTAGGGTTCGGGCGCATCGTCTTTCCCTATATCCTGCTGATCTCTCTGGCAGCGCTGTTCTCCGGCGCGCTGAACGCCACCGGGCATTTTGCCGCCGCCGCCGCCGCGCCGGTCCTGCTGAATATCCTCGTCTGTGCGTCCATGGGTCTGGGGGCCTATCTGGGCGGAGAGATGATCTTTTGGTTGATCTGGGCGGTGCCGGTTGCGGGCGTGGCGCAACTGGCCCTGGTCTGGACGGCTGCGGACCGCGCTGGCATCCGTATCCGCCCCGCGCTGCCGCGCCTGACCCCCGACATGCGGCGGCTGGTTGTCATTGCGGTGCCTGCCGCGCTGGCCGGGGGCGTCATGCAGATCAATCTCTTGGTGGGCCAGCAGGTTGCATCGCATTTTGACAAGGCGGTTGGCTGGCTTTACGCCGCTGACCGGCTGTATCAATTGCCGCTTGGGGTTGTCGGCATCGCCGTCGGCATCGTGCTGCTGCCCGACCTGTCGCGCCGACTGAAAGCTGCTGACAACGCTGGCGGACGGGCCGCTTTTTCGCGCGCGGGGGAGTTAAGTCTCGCCCTGACCATCCCCTGCGCCATTGCGCTGATCGCAATTCCGTTACCGATGGTGTCCGTGCTGTTCGAAAGGGGCGCGACCACCGCCTCGGACAGCGCCGCCATCGCCTTGGCCGTGGCAATTTATGGGTTGGGACTGCCTGCCTTCGTGCTGCAAAAGGTGTTGCAACCGCTTTACTTCGCGCGGGAGGATACGCGCAGCCCGTTCCGTTTTGCGGTTTGGGCGATGGCGGTCAATGCCGCTGTCGCCATTGGTCTGGCGCCGACTGTGGGCTGGATCGCGCCGGCCATCGCGACGACGCTGGCCGCGTGGATCATGGTCTGGCAGTTGATTCGCGGAACACGCGATATGGGCGAGGTCGCCCGGTTCGACACCCGGTTCGCCGACCGTCTCTGGCGCATCTGCGTCGCATCGGGGATTATGGGTATCGTGCTATGGGTGACAAACCTGATGATGGGGTCGTGGCTTTCGGTGCCCTATTTGCGGTTTGCGGCCTTGGCTGCCCTTCTCGGGATCGGAGCTGTCAGTTACGGGCTTGCCGGGCAGATGCTGGGCGCCTTCAGCCTCTCCGAACTGAGGGGCATGGTGCGGCGACGCAATGGATGACCTGCGCCTAGCGTGCAAGATATCTGTTGGGAAAAGCCAGTCCAGGGATCGGCCTTCGCGGCCGGGCTGGCGGCCTAACGCCTGCGCAACCTTGCGATTACGCGCGCCACCCCTCCCCGCACCATCAGCATCGTCACGGCAAACCCCACCAAGAACCCGGCCAGATCGGCGATCCAGTCACTGCCACCCCCAAAGAGCAGGCCAAAGATCAATTGCACCAGCAACAGCACACCGATCAGCGTAAAGGCCCGGATCTGCGAAGCGCCCGCATTGCCCAGCCTGACCCACAGCAAGAACGTGAACCCGCCGATTAGTCCAAAGACCGGCGGAAAGGCCCCGATCAGCCAAGGATCGTCGCTGAACAGGCCGAAGACTCCCGCCCCGACAAATGCCGAGGCAAAAAAGATTGTCACGAAGACAAACGCGCCAAGAGCTTCGGCCACGATCTTGCCCATGGCGAGCAGAATCACCATGGCAAACAGCGCATGGCTGAAGCTGATGTGCAGGAAAGGATAACTGAAAAAGCGCACCAGATGCTCAGCCGGCCAGACCCCGGTTTCCAGCATCCAGTCAAAGGCCCGGCCCGAGAAACCGTAGGTTTCTATCGCGCCAGTGCGCCAGCCGATCGCCGCAGGACCGCCCACCAGCCCCTGAGCGCCCAGCCAGAAGGCCACCTCGATCCCCACCAGAACAAGGAACAAGGCCACCACCACCGGCGGCAAGGGATTTACCGGGGCTTCGTTATGCGGATCTTTCATGCCTGCCTCTTTCTTGACGGCCTCACGGCGCATGGGTAAGCCAGCCGAGCGACGATTGCCACCACGGGAGCTTCCATGTCCGACGCAATGCCGAACTCTGCCTTCACGCCTCGCGTCTTTTCGGGCATCCAGCCCTCTGGCGGGCTGACACTGGGCAATTATCTTGGTGCGTTGAAGCGCTTTGTCACCAGCCAAGAGGCTGGGATACTGTCGATTTACTGCATGGTCGACATGCACGCCATCACCGTCTGGCAGGATCCCGCAAAACTGACCCACGCCACGCGAGAGTTGTGCGCCGGTTTCATCGCCTCCGGCATCGACCCAGAGCAATCCATCCTTTTCAACCAGAGCCAGGTGGCAGAACATGCGCAGCTGGCATGGGTCTTCAACTGCGTTGCGCGAATGGGCTGGATGCAGCGCATGACGCAATGGAAGGACAAGGCCGGAAAGAACCAGCAGAATGCTTCGCTTGGTCTGTTCGCATACCCAGCGCTTATGGCGGCCGATATCCTCGTCTATCATGCCACGCACGTGCCTGTCGGGGAGGATCAGAAACAGCATCTGGAACTGACTCGCGACATCGCGATCAAGTTCAACAACGATTTCGGGGTGGATTTCTTTCCCATCACCGAACCGGTGATCGAGGGCGCGGCCACGCGGGTGATGTCACTGCGTGACGGGTCAAAGAAGATGTCGAAATCAGACCCCTCGGACATGAGCCGGATCAACATGACCGACGATGCCGACACCATCGCGCAAAAAATCCGCAAGGCGAGAACCGACCCGGAGCCGCTCCCATCGGAGACCGGCGGCCTTGAGACCCGGCCAGAGGCGCGCAACCTTGTGAACATCTACGCGGCGCTGTCGGATCAAACGATAGACGCGGTCTTGTCCGACGTCGGCGGCAAGCCATTTTCCGAATTCAAGCCGATGCTGGCGGATCTGGCGGTGGACAAGTTGTCGCCGGTATCGTCAGAAATGGCCCGGCTGATGGAAACACCCGACGAGATCGACGCCATTCTGCGCCGAGGGGCCGACCGTGCCCGCGAAATCGCGGCACCCGTCCTCGCCCGGACCTATGAGATCGTGGGAATGGTGCGCTAAGCCGAGGCGCCACCGCCGCACCCCGGCATCCCGCACCAAGGCATTGGGGCGCATCCCCTGATCTTGGGGGATGCGCCCCAGTCAAACGCCCCTGACCAGCGGACACGTCAACCCTGTCGCCCATTACGCTCGCCCTGACGCAGGTGACTTCATTTCGGCATCGGTGTCCTAGTGCCCACCAGCCCCGGCCATGATCCGTGCGTGGAGGCGCAGCGCATGAGAGGCATCATTCGCGGCGACGGGCAACACGGGATCATAGGCCGCCCGGATCACATCAGCGATATCGGGACGCAGGATCACGCGGCCTTCCTCTGCCTGCGCCAAAGGCGAGCGATCGGTGAAGGCGGTGTCAGACCAAAGTAGGATGCTTTGCACGACCTGCGACAATGCAAGCGTCTCTGCCGGAATTGCAGACAGGGTCGCGTCCATCCGCAAGAAGACAAAACAGGCCCGGATTCCGCCGTCGGGATCGAAGCGGAACACCCTGTATTGGTTGGCATCCGCCTCCTGCAAGCGCGCGACCAGCGGTTCGATGCCCTCTATCAGCCTGTCGAGGCCCGGCACGAGGGGCAATTCGGCCCACTCTCGGAAAAAGAACACCATGACGTTGGTTCCCAATTCCGGATCGGTCTCGACAATCGAATGACCGGCCAAGGCACAGACAGCCTCAAAGGCGCCTTTGACCACCTCCAGCGTGTTGTCTTCGACACCAAAGACAATGGGCGCCAGAGGCCTGCCCCAGCGGGCGCACAGATAACTGCCGTCCGATCTGGTAAAGAGTTCTTCCACCTCTTGCGACGTCGCCCTTTTGTCCAAAGCGGATCTCCCTTCCATACGGATTTCACTGAGTTCAAGCGCCCCCACACAGGCAAGCCCCTCTTGGCGCCTTGCACGCGTTTGGGCAACAGGGGCTTTTCTTATCAGCATGTTGACGCTCAATTCATGCCGATCGAACAGACCGCGGATCCTGGCACTGCCGGCATGACGATAGCCGGAACGATCTTGGGCATGTCGTGATCAATCGGGGTCACAGATCCCCCTGCGATCCCGCAAATCTGTGGAACAAGGGAGCATTTGCCTAACACGATCCGTTCCCGGGAGAGGGCAAAATCTGCTCGATAGCCCGTCCCAAGGGATGACCCCGCCTGCTGCAAAAGATGCCCCCCTCTCAGCTTTCGAAGAGATCGGTCTGTCCCGGTGACCGAGGCGCGGCCAAGCCCAGATGGGTCCATGCCTTTGCGGCCAGCATGCGTCCTCGCGGCGTGCGCTGGATCAGGCCCTGCTGCAACAAATAGGGTTCAACCACTTCCTCCAGCGCATCCCGGCTTTCGGACAGGGCGGCTGACAGCGTCTCGATACCGACCGGACCGCCGGCGTAATTTTCCGCAATCAGCCGCAGATACCGGATATCCGCCCCATCGAGCCCAAGAGGGTCGACCCCCAGACGCGTCAAAGCATTGTCTGCCAGCGCCCGCGTGACGACGCCGTCGCCCTCGACCACGGCAAAATCAACGACCCGGCGCAACAATCGCCCGGCAATGCGCGGCGTCCCGCGCGCCCTGCGGGCGATTTCCAGCGCGCCGTCCCCTTCGACACCCACACCAAGCTTTGCAGAGTTGCCGGTGACGATGGTCTCAAGTTCCGGAATAGTGTAGAAATTCAATCGCGTCGGAATGCCAAACCGATCGCGCAGCGGTGTTGTCAGCAATCCCAGCCGCGTGGTCGCCCCAACAAGCGTGAAGGGCTGCAATTCGATCCGGACAGTGCGCGCTGCCGGACCTTCGCCGATGACCAGATCCAGCTCGTAATCCTCCATCGCCGGGTAAAGTACCTCTTCCACCGCGGCATTCAGGCGATGGATTTCGTCGATGAACAGGACGTCGTTGCGTTCCAGATTGGTGAGGATCGCGGCCAGATCCCCGGCCTTGGCCAGCACCGGCCCGGAGGTCATCCGAAAGCCGACCCCCAACTCGCGCGCCATGATCTGTGCCAGCGTCGTCTTGCCCAGCCCCGGCGGTCCGTGGAACAGCGTATGATCCATGGCCTCGCCACGGCGGCGGGCGCTTTCTATGAAAATCCGCAGATTTGACCGGGCCTCGGCCTGTCCGATGAAATCCGTCAGCATCTGCGGGCGCAGCGCGCGGTCGCGATCTTCCGGCATGGCTTCGGGACGCAGGCTGGGGTCGGGTTCGGTCATGCTTTTCATCCCGGCCACCGTGCATCCCAAAGATCCGCGTGCAACCTGTTCGCGCGCGATGCAGTCGTCAAGAGCGACGCGCAGCCCTCATCCCGGGCTTTGTGACCCTCAACGTTGCGCATGGTTTCAAGCCAGACCCCCTGCCATCCAGTCCGCGGCGTTGCGCCCAGCCGAGGTCCGTCCGGCGCGCGCGCAAGACCATATTCACACCGTGCAAATCGGCCTTTGTCGGGAAGGGGGGCGGACAGGATCACGGGTCAGGCCTTCGGTGCCAGCAACTTGAGCGCCCCGCGGATCAAATCCGCAGTCTCCGCCTCTGGTGCAGCGGCTGCGGCCTCTGCCACGGCGCCGGCAGCCTCCGACGGGGCATAGCCCAGATTGCCCAGCGCAGACAGTGCCTCGGCCTGAGCACTGGAGCGGGGAGCTGTCGAAATGGGCACATTCACCTGTTGCGCGGATGGATCAGCGGACACGTCAAACGGGCCATCGGCCACGGTTTCCGACACGCCCATGGCCATGACGGCGGGCGCTTTGTCCTTCAGTTCGTTCACCACGCGCTGTGCGGTCTTGGGGCCTATACCGCGGGCGGCCTTGATCGACGTCCAGTCGCCCAGCGCCAGGGCACGGCTTACGCCATCCGGTCCCAGCGTCCCAAGGATGGCTAGGGCCGCCTTGGCGCCGACACCCTGCACCGATAACAGAAGCCGGAACCATTCTTTTTCCACCAGGGTCGGAAAGCCATAGAGTTGCAGCAGATCCTCACGCACCAGAAGATCGGTGAACAGCGCCGCGTATTCGCCGGCGCCGGGCAGCGATGCCCGGACGCGGTCCGTGCAGTAGACGATATAGCCCACGCCCCGCGCGTCTATCAGCACATGGTCGTCGCCCGTGTAGACCACCTGGCCAGCGATGCGCCCGATCATGCCCGCACCTTCATCCTGCGGGACCCGATGTGATGCGCATGACAGATCGCCACGGCCAGCGCATCGGCGGCATCCGGTCCGGCAGGCTGTGCTCCAGGCAACTGGAGGCCGACCATATGACCCACCTGATGCTTTTCGGCGTGCCCCACACCCACAACCGTCTTTTTCACCGTGTTGGGTGCGTATTCCCCGATGGGCAATCCGAATTGTGCCGGCACCAGAAGGGCGATGGCCCGCGCCTGTCCCAGCTTGAGCGTGCCGGCCCCGTCACGATTCACGAAGGTTTTCTCCACCGCCGCTTCATCCGGCAACATCCTGGCGAATATCGCGGTCAGAAGGCCGTGTAGCGACAAGAGCCTTTCAGCAAGTTCGGTCCCTTCAGGCTTGCACAGCCCATTCTCAACATGTCTGAGTCGGCTGCCATCGACCTCGATCACGCCCCATCCGACGATCCGAAGCCCCGGATCAATACCCAATATCCGCATGGATGCCTACAATTGTCATTTTCCAGGCTTGGTAGCACGAAAGGCGAACAAAAGCCAAGGTTAATGCGGCGCTGTCCGTTTGCGACAGGCGCTGTCCCCAGACCGACAGAGGACGGCCATTTGCGGCGCGGGCAAGCCTGAAAACGACATCTTTCTAGGCGGTTTTTTGCTTGAATTTCAATGACTTTAACCAAATTTCCGCCATGCAAAATCCGCATGTGTCCCATGCATTTTTTGCGGCTTGCCGACGCGAATTGCCCATCTTATGTGCGATTTCAGAACAACGCCAAACCCCCCAAGGAGACACGTCATGGCCGCATTCGACACCACCCGCCCCTACGCCTCGACAGGCTCCGCCGCACGTATCGGCGGCATTTTCACAACCGCCGTCAGCGCCTTCGCCGCGTGGAATGACTCGCGCCTGACGCGCAACAGCCTTTCCTCACTGACCGACCGCGAACTTGACGATATCGGCCTCCAGCGTGGTGATATCGACTCCGTCGCGCGCCGTTGAGCCATGATCCCCAGGCAGTCTCACCACCAGACGAGCTGACGGACTGGCGCCTTTTCAAGACACTTACGGCACTGTAGACGACCGCGCCCCCAAGGGCCGCGGTCGTTTCGTTTTTTGGGAAGCCTTTCGATCAGCCCGAAATAAAGGCGACCAGATCTACCAGTTTTCGCGTCAAAGGATCAATCTGCATCAACCAGGCCCCCGCTTTTTCGTGGGTCGGGCCACGAGACAGCACATCCAGAGTCTCGAGGTAGACGGCCTCTCCAAGCCACGTCAGAACCAGCACCTTGAAGGCTGTCAACACCACGGCAAGCCGTAACAACAGCCCAAGGCCGTTCGCCGCCAGCTTGCGGTCCGGGACCTGTTCGATCACGCCGTTCCTGCCGATCCGCGTGATATAACCTTGGGACATGCGGATATGTTTGCGGCGCACCGCTTGTTCGCGTTTTCGGAAACTCTTGAGTGCTTGATCCATGGCAGCCTCATGCAAACCGGCCCCCACCGGTTGCTGACACCTTTAATAAAACTTTACGGCAAAAATGCGGCAATATGTTTTAAATTGGACCAAACTGCGATGAACCGCCTTCTTTCATCCAGTCTTTTGCAAGGTGAGGGTGACCCAGTCGCCGATCACATCCCGTCGCAGTTGCGGGATCCCTGCGGCGGCATAGACTTCGACGACCTCATCTGCTTGCCGCGTCAGTATCCCCGACAGCACCGCATATCCGCCCGGCGCCAGATTGGCCGCCATGTCAGGCGCAAGGTCGATCAATGGCTGCTTCAGGATGTTGGCGAACACCAGATCATAGGGCGCACGCGCCCGCAGATCGGGCTGGTCAAACCCTGCAGCAACCACGCAAACCACACGGTCGGCCAAGCCGTTCGCGCGCACGTTTGCCTCCGCCACCTCGACTGCCACCTCGTCGATGTCCGACGCGATCACCGTTTTCGGCCAGATCCGCGCAGCCCCCATCGCCAACACGGCCGTCCCGCAGCCAATGTCGGCCACGTTGCGGCCTGTGAAACCGCCGTTGGCGAGCCGGTCGAGCGCCTCAAGGCAGCCCTGCGTGGTACCATGGTGACCAGTGCCGAAGGCCATCGCCGCCTCGATCAGGAGCGGTTCGGCGTCCTTGGGGATCTTGTCTGCATCGTGGCTTCCGTAAACGAAAAACCGCCCGGCAATCACGGGTGTCAATTCGCGCCGCACCTTGTCGACCCAATCGGTATCCGGCACCTCGGACACGACGAAAGGTGTCGCCTCGAACCCTGCTGCAAGCAACGCCAGTTCCACCTCGTTCGGGGCTTCGGTGAAATAGCCGCCCACTTCCCAAGTGCCTGATCCGTCCTCTATTTCAAAGACGCCGACACCGGTGGGTTCGGGTTCCATCTCTTCCAGCGCAAGGCCCAGAGCCTCCGCCTGATCCTGAGTCGTGAGCTTGGTGAAGGCGGTGTAGGTGGCCATTTCAGGTCTTTCTGTCAGCGACGACGATAGCGGTTCGGGTCCCGGTAGGCCCGTCGCTCTGTCAGGTCAAGCTTTGGCAGGGGGCCGTCGTCGATCCTCTGCACATACCGCCAGCCCAGAAGACCGGCGATTGCCCCCATGATCACGCCCACAAGCGCCTGCGCATAGATCACGCCTTCTGCCGCGTAAAACGTCGACAGCCACAGCGCGGCAGGCAGCATCAGGATCCCCTCGCGCAGCCAGCTGAGCACGGAGGCCCAAAGCGGGCGGCCGAGCGTATTGAAAGCGGCGTTGGACACGAACAGCATACCACCGATAACAAAGGACAGCGCCCCGATGTGGGTAAAGGCGCGCAATACATCGACGGCCTTGCCCGTCAGGCCAAAACCCTGCGCGATCTGCCCCGACAGGGCCATAAGGATCAACCAGATCGCCCCCGCGTAGAGAATGCAGAACAGGATCGCATCGCGATATGTCGCGCGCAGACGATCAAACTGCCGTGCGCCGAAGTTCTGGCCAAAGATGCCGCCGATGGCCCCGCTCAGCGAGAACAACCCGCCAAAGGCCACCACCGTCAATCGGTTCACCACGGCCCACGCGGCCACCGCCGAGTCGCCGTAGCTGGCCATGACGCTGGTCAGCAGAAAATTTCCAAAAGGCGTCGCCATCTGCGTGACGATCGCCGGCAGCGCAACGCGGGCCAGGGCCCCACCGTGCCGCACCAGCAGGCCAAGGGATGGCCGCGCCAGCAACCCGTGAGCATATGCTGCGTAATACAGCGCCAGTCCGGCCATGATGCCGCGAAAGATCCAGATGCTCAGCGCCGCACCATCCAGACCCCAGCCCAGCGTGTAGATCAGCAGCGGATCCAATCCCAGCATGACAAGCCCACCGCCCATGGTCACCATCATTGCCTGCCGGGCCAGCCCGTCGGCCCGCAACACGGCACTGCCGCACAGGCCAATGGCCATGATGGTCAACGATGGAATGGACAAGGCCAGATACCGCGCCGCGAGCCTCAGCGCTTCGCCTTCGGCGCCGACACTGGACAACAATTCGCTACGGAAGACCCAGACCAGAAGGGCGACCGTTGCCTGAACCAACAAGGTCAGCATCAGACCGGCAGTTCCCTGTTCACGGGCCAACGCCCGTTCGCCCCGCCCGATGCTGCGCGAGACAAGCGCCGTGGTGGCGATCATCAGGCCAACCCCGATGGACACTGTGAAAAACTGGATCGCAAAGGCATAGCCGATGGCCGCCATCAAAAGCGGATCGCCAAGTTGCGACAGCCAGAACAGATTGGCCGCATCGACCACAAAGACGAACGTGATGCCCGCCGCCCCGGTCAGAGTCATGCGCACCACATGGCCCATGGTGGACCCTGTCAGGAAACGGCCCTCGGTCCGAACGGCGTCCGTCGGCATACCTGTTTATTCTGCCGGAGCAGGCATGTACCCGCTGAAGATGGTCTCGTTGCCCGGTTCGGGATGGCGCGGAATCATCATGGCCAAGCCAAGGCTGACCAGCGCCATGCCCGCCGCAAGGCCAAAGACCGCGCCGGGCGACACCAACCACAGATAGCCCAACCCCGCCGGTAGAAAGACCGCTGCGATATGATTGATCGTAAAGGCAACAGCGGCCGTCGGCGCGATATCACCAGGGGCGGCGATCTTCTGGAAATAGGTCTTCAGCGCCAGAGCCATGGCAAAGAACAGATGATCGATGACATAAAGAGCCGCAGCAAGCAGCACACCCCAGCCGAACCAGTAGATCCCACCATAGAGGGTAAAGACGATGGTCAGTCCGATGTATTCGAACGCCAGCGTGTTCCGTTCGCCAAATCGGAAAACCGCGCGGCCAAAGACCGGACCGATCACCATATTCGCCATCAGGTTGATGAGATAAAGCGCCGTGACTTCATGCACCTCGAAGCCAAAGCGCTCCACCATCATGAACCCGGCGAACACGACAAAGATCTGCCGCCGCGCCCCGGACATGAATTGCAGGGCATAATACAGCCAGTAGCGTCGGCGCAGGACGAATTTCTTGATCTGCGGATTCGGGCTTTCGAATTGTGGAAACGCCAGCGCACAATAGGCCACGATGATCAGGGTCAGTGCCCCGGACACCATGTATACGAAGTTGTAGGACAGGTCCCAGAGTTGCCAGGTCAGCACGATCGCCACATAGGCCACCAGCGTCGCCCCGGATCCGGCGGCAATCAACCAGCCAAGCATCTGCGGCGCCCGCTCCTTGGGCAGCCATTGCAACTGCAAGCTCTGGTTCACGGTCTCGTAGTAGTGAAACCCGATGGAACTCAACAAGGTGATGAAAAGCAGACCACCCATGCTGGGAAACATGGCAGTCAACGCCGTGGCAACGGCCAGCAAGACCAGCGAGACCAACGCCAGAACCTGCTCGCGCATCACCAGCAGCACGGCGATCACGCCGATGGCCAGAAATCCCGGAATCTCGCGCACCGTGTGCAGCCAGCCGATGTCCTTGCCATCGAAATTCGCCGCCTCGATGACAAAGTTGTTCAACAGCGCCGACCATGTCGCAAAGGACAGCGGCATTGCAATCGCCATGAGAACCAGCAGCGCCGCAGGGCGTCGCCACATCGGCAAAAGATGCGCATCAGAAAGGGAAACGGGTGCCATCCCCTCGCTTTACGCCCATTCCATACGGTTGGCGAGGGCCTTGACCCTGCGCCCACGCACAGAATTCAACCCAACTGCGCATCCCTGAAACGGTAGTCGACATCGGCGAACCGATCACGGCCGAAGACATAGAGGAAACGCAGACCTTCGGTCCCTGCCACAGTTTCGTGCTCGGCCTCTTCGGGGATGTACAGCGCGGTTCCGGACGTGATCTCATGCGCGACGCCGTCAATCGTGACGATGCCAGACCCCTCAAGCCCGAAATAAATCTCCGACGGGCCGTGTCGGTGCGCCAGAAGCGTGCCTTCGGGACCGAATTCGGCCACACCCATGACCAGCCCCGAGGTGGCGGTCTTGTCAGCGCAGAACAGCGTCCGCCAACGGACAGTCCCGAAGGCGGGATCCTCACCGCCTTCAAGCGGCGCATGGTTTGCATTGGCGATGACCGGTAGGCTGGCCATCGCGGACATCATGTCGGTCGCGAACGTCATTTCCATGTCCATGTCGCTTTTCCCTTTTGCGCCGGCTCTGCGCTGAACATGCTCGATTCCTGGGCAGTTTACGCGCCGATGAACGACACTCTTTGGTCGCACTGAGGAAGCCGGATCACGACATCTTCCTGTCGTGCATGGACAATTTCGCCCGCCATGCTTTGGACCGGCCTCATGGCATGCTAGGCTGCCATTACAAATGCCGGGAGAGTCGCCATGCGGCGCTACATACTCGTTTTGATTTGCGGCACGATATTCGCCATTGCGGCGCTTGTATCCGGCGCGTCGCAAGCAGGGGCAGGCCTGCTGGATGGACGGATCTTCGAGGGGCGCATCGGCCCCGCAGAGGCCCCTGATCTGAAGGACCGCCTGCATTTCGCGGAAGGGCATTTCTGGTCAGGGCTCTGCACCGAATGCGGATTTCACCCCGGCGCATATTCCGCCCGCAAGACCGACTCTGGAATTGCCTTTGACGGTGTCCTGACAAGCGAAAGCCGGGGTCGCTTCGACTACGAAGGCCTGGTCCGGCCGGACGGGTCCATCACCGTGACCATCGCGTGGTCGCGCAGCCGCTGGTATTGGAAAGCGCGCCGCCAATTGGCATTTGTCGGCAACAGCGCTCCGGCTGGCTCGCATCTTTCGCTGAAGGCCTTGCGCGACCGGATGGCAGTGCGCGACCCGGGGTCGAATCCGCAATGCGCCCGGTTCTGAAAACGATCGGATCGCATTGGCGGTCCATTGCGCTTTATTCTGGTCTGCTGCTGGCCGGCTGGCTGATGGCCGACCTGTTGCGCCTTGTGACCTTTCCAGAGATGCGGCCGATGAACGAGCCGATGATCCATCGCCTGATGACGGTTTCCGTGGTGGCCTATGTGCTGACGGCTGCCCTGCCCTTCGTTCCCGGCGCCGAGATCGGGTTTGCAATGCTCTTGATCTTTGGCGCGCCTGCCGCCCCGATCGTCTACGCGGGCATGGTAGGCGCCTTGAGCCTTTCCTACGGCGTGGCGCGGCTTTTGCCGCCAAAGACGGTATGCGCGGGTTTTCGGCGGCTCGGCTTTCACCGTTTCGCAGATTTGCTGGCCGCGCTGCGCGCCACACCGCAGCAAGAGCGTGCCGCATGGCTGGCACGGCAGCTCCCCGGCCGGTTGGCGCCATTCGCCATGCGCAACCGCTCGATCCTGTTGATCCTTCTGATCAATACACCCGGCAATTCGCTGATCGGCGGTGGCGGGGGCATCGCCTTTATCGCCGGTATTTCGGGCCTGTTCGCGCCGCTTCACTATCTGGCCTGCGTGGCCATCGCCGTGGCCCCTTTGCCGCTTGCCTTCGCCGTGCTGGACGCGCGCGGGGCTTCCCCGTTCTGATCTGAATCAAGGCGGCTGTCGCGTCAGGCGCGCATTGAACGGAGCAACGTGCGCAAGGAGGCCAAAATGGACATCGTCCCCCTGATCGACCGGATCGGCGAAAACCCCACCTCGGCCTTTTTCGGGCTGATCACCGGCGTCATCTTTGGCATCGCTGCGCAACGTTCGCGGTTTTGCCTGCGGGCCGCGACGGTTGAATTCGCGCGCGGCATGATGCGGGACAAGGTCGCCGTCTGGCTGCTGACCTTTTCCACTGCGGTGGTCTGGGTGCAGGGGGCGCAGATCCTTGGCCTGCTCGACACAACAGAGGCGCGCATGATCGCGGTTCCCGGCAGTTGGTCTGGCGCCGTGATCGGCGGATTGCTGTTCGGCGCGGGAATGGTTCTGGCACGCGGCTGCTCCGGCCGGCTTCTGGTGCTGGCCGCAACGGGCAACCTGAGGTCCGTGGTGTCGGGTCTGATCTTTGCAGTTGTGGCACAGATGTCGCTGACCGGTTGGCTGGCCCCGCTACGCGACAGGCTGGCTGCGCTGTGGACCACCGATGGCGGGCGCAACATGGACTTGCTGGCCGCCTTGCACCTGCCACGCGAGATGGGGCTGGTGATCGGCCTGTCCATAGCCCTGCTGGCGCTGGAGTTGAGCCGCAGACACCGTATCGGGGTGTCACGGCTTGTTTTCGCCTCGGGCGTCGGGTTCGCCGCTGCCGTCGGCTATGGGCTGACCTACGCGCTGAGCCAGGTCGCGTTCGAGCCGGTTCAGATAGAAAGCCTGACCTTCACCGGGCCTTCTGCCAACACACTGATGTTCTTTCTCGACCGCAACGCCGTGCTGGAATTCGATATCGGCTTGGTGCCCGGTGTCGTGCTTGGATCGTTCCTTGCCGCTGCCGCCACCAAAGAACTGAAGTTTCAAGGGTTTGAGGGGCCTGCCCCCATGCGCAACGCGATGATCGGCGCTGCCCTCATGGGCTTTGGCGGGATGCTGGCCGGCGGATGCGCGATCGGCGCAGGGGTCTCCGGGGGATCAATCTTTGCCGGGACCGCTTGGCTGGCACTCTTTTGCATGTGGGTGGGCGGTATGAGTATGGACTTGATCCTTGGCGGACGCGGACAGCCCGCCCATGTATGACAGACCCGCGCCGGATCTGCCTCAACCGATCCGGCCAGCGCCCGACTGCACGCAACGCCCTCAGCTTCGGATGCGCCACCCGGTCTTGAAAATCCACCATATCACCGCGACGCAGAGCGCCGTGAAGCCCCCAATGGCCAGCAGGCTCAGACCCACCGGCACATCGGCAAGACCGAAGAACGACCAGCGGAATCCTGACACCAGATAGACCACCGGATTGAACAGCGCCACGGTCTGCCAAGCCGCCGGCAACATCGAAATCGAATAGAAACTGCCGCCGAGAAAGACCAGCGGAGTCACGATCAGCAGGGGCACAAGTTGCAGTTGTTCGAAGTTTTGCGCCCATATCCCGATGATGAAGCCCAGCAGGGCAAAGCTGATACAAGTCAGAAGGAGAAATGCCATCATGGCGACTGGGTGCTGGATTTCCATGTCCACGAACAACGCCGCAGTGCCAAGAATCACGATGCCAATGAACAACGCCTTGGTCGCCGCCGCGCCGACATATCCCAGAACGATCTCCAGAAAATTGATCGGTGCGGAAAGCAGCTCGTAGATCGTGCCGATGAATTTCGGGAAATAGATGCCGAAGCTGGCGTTGGAAATCGCCTGCGTCATTACCGACAACATAACAAGCCCCGGCACGATGAAGGAACCGTAACTGACCCCCTCCACCTCGTCGATCCGGGAGCCGATGGCGGCGCCGAAAACCACGAAATACAGTGAGGTGGAAATCACCGGCGAAACGAAGCCTTGCACGATATTGCGGAAGAATCGCGCCATCTCAAAACGGTAAATGGCAAGAATGGCGTGCAGGTTCATACCATGTCCCCCTGTTCCTGCTGCGCGACCAAGCCGATAAAGATATCCTCCAGCGAATTCTGCGCCGTGTGCACATCACGGACATGGCAGCCCTCTTGGACAAGCAAGGACATCAGGCGTCCGATCCCTGTCCGATCGGCCTTGGTGTCATAGCGGTAGGTCAACTTCATACCGTCCTTGGACAGATGCAGCGGAAAGTCGGACAGCGGGGCGGGAATCGCGCTCAGCGGCGCACCAAGGTCAATCGACAGCTCCTTCTGTCCCATGCGGGTCATCAGGTTGGCCTTGTCCTCGACCAGCAGGATCTGCCCCTTGTTGATGACGGCGATGCGGTCAGCGATGGCCTCCGCCTCTTCGATGTAGTGGGTGGTCAGGATGATGGTCACGCCGACGCGCTTCAGATCTTCGACCGTTTCCCACATGTCGTGGCGCAATTCCACATCGACGCCGGCGGTCGGTTCGTCCAGAAACAGGACACGCGGTTCATGCGCCAATGCCTTGGCGATCAGAACGCGGCGCTTCATGCCGCCGGACAGTTCCTTGATCGTCGAATTGCGCTTTTCCCAAAGCGAGAGCCTCCGAAGGATGCGTTCGATCAGCGCATCGTCACGGCGCTTACCGAATAGCCCACGGGAAAACCGCACGGTGTTGATCACCTTTTCAAAGGGTTCGAGGTTGACCTCCTGCGGAACAAGGCCGACCAGATCGCGGGCCGCCCGGAAGTCCGCAATCACATCGTGCCCTCCGACTGCGATCGACCCGCCAGTGATCCTCGTGATGCCACAGATGGCAGAGATCAGCGTCGTCTTGCCCGCCCCGTTGGGGCCAAGCAGCGCAATGATTTCACCTTCTTCAATTGCGAGCGAGACATCCTTGAGTGCCTCGAAGCCGCTGTCGTATTCTTTCCGCACGCGGCGGATATCCACCATCGGCATGTAATGCCTCCCAATTCTGGATCTTTATCTAAGGCGCCCGCCGATCCATGCAATCGAACAGAAACGCATAGGTCGTGTGCATGTCGCAAACAGGGTGGCGTCCGGAACGGGTTGGGCCTAAGCGCAATACATGACTTCTGCCAACCTCAATCGCCCGGCCCTTGGGATTCTGTTTATCTGTATAGGAACCATCGCGATTTCGGTGAACGACCTGCTGATAAAGGTTCTTTCGGGCGGCTATCCGCTGCATCAGATGGTTTTCATACGCTCGGCCATAGGGCTGCTGTTCACAATCGGGATCCTGTTCGCCGAGGGCGGGCCGCGCATCCTGCGGACAAGCACGCCAGGTGTTCATCTGCTTCGCGGGGTGCTGGTCGTTCTGGCCAACATGACCTTCTACGCGGCGGTGGCCGTTCTGCCACTGGCGCAGGCGACGGCGCTGTTCTTTGTCGCGCCGCTGTTCATCACGCTTCTGTCTATCCCCCTGCTGGGTGAAAGGGCCGGGCCGCTGCGGATTGGCGCGGTGATCGTCGGCCTGATTGGCGTTTTGATCATGCAGCAGCCCTGGAACACGAACCTGGAAGTGTCGCGCCTCGTTCTGTTGCTGCCTGTGCTTGCCGCCGCCCTGTATGCGCTCATGCAGGTGTTGACGCGGCGGTTGGGTGTGACGACCCAGGCCTCGGCGATGGCGATCTATATACATGGGACATTTCTTGCAGTCTCTGCGGGCTTTTTCATTTTCGCCGGGGACGGACGATTTGCACAAGGGGCCACCGACGACAGCGTGATCTTCCTGCTCCGCGCCTGGGCCTGGCCCGCCGATGGTGACTGGTTGATCTTCATCGGGTTGGGACTTTGCGCGGGGATCGTAGGTTATTGCCTCAGCGCGTCCTACCGTCTGGCAGACGCGGCGGTGATCGCGCCGTTCGAATACGTGGGATTGGCCATGGCGATCCTGTGGGGCTGGGCCATCTTCGGGGATTGGCCGACAACCGCAACCTGGGCTGGCTGCGCGCTTATCCTTGGGGCGGGGATCTTTGTGTTCTTTCGCGAGCAACAAAAGGCCCGTCCCCAGCCCGGGCGCCGGACACGTTGGGGCCGACGTTAAAGAGCGGGTCCTCTCTTCATCTTAAAGTAGATCTTTTTCACATAACAATCTACTTGAAGCAGATTTACACATGGTTGATGACAAATTTGTCTTCAAAAAACTCATTCCTGCCGTCTTTGATACGAGGGAAAGCCTCAACCCGATCGTCGGCGAGACGGCCTCGCCGGTCTTCCAAGGCGATGGCTTCGGCTTCAATCCCGTCGCTTGCCTGAAGATCGGTGACAGCGCCGGGGAAAGTTTTTTCGACGACGGTTTCATGCCGCTCGGGTTCGACGATCCGCTGCTCGGCTGGGATGTAAGAACCTTGGGCATTGGTCGCATTTTTTTCGCAGATCCATTGCCGACCGACTGCTGCCAGGCGTTTGGCAAGCCTGTCCACGACTGCGGGGGCAGTCCTTACTGCACCGCGCAAATGTCCGGCGGCCGTTACCCAGAACGCACGGCTTGGGGCGTCAGCCGCCCCGCACCGTGTCGATCATAAGCTGCACGTTTTCCGGATCCGCGTCCGGCGTGATACCGTGGCCCAGATTGAAGATATGCGGCCCCTTGGAAAGGGCTTTGACAACATGCCGTGTCTCGTCAATCAGCGCCTGACCGCCCGTCACCATATGAGAAGAGGCAAGATTGCCCTGCACGCAGCCATCGATCTGCACATGCTCTGCCGCCCATTCCGGCGTCACGCTATCATCAACCGCAACGCAATCTGCGCCGGTCGCCTTGTGAAACCCGATGTATTTGTCCCCAGCCTGACGCGGAAAGGCGATGACCGGCAATCCGGGAAAGCGGCTTTTCAATTCCTGCGTGATGATGCGCGCAGGCTCCAGCGCATAGCGGTCGAAATCCTCCCCCTTGAGGGATCCCGCCCAACTGTCGAAGATCTTGACCACTTCGGCCCCGGCCTTCACCTGTTCGGAAAGGTAGTCGATGGTCGACTCCGTCAACCGGTCGATCAGCTTTTCGAACAGCGCGCGGTTCTCGGCCTTCAGCGCATGGGCTGGTCCCTGATCCTTGGTGCCCTGCCCCGCGATCATGTAGGTCGCCACGGTCCATGGCGCACCTGCAAAGCCGATCAAGGTCGTCTCTTCAGGCAACTCTCGGCGCAGGTTGGCCACCGTCTGATAGATCGGGCTCAACGTGTCGTGGATCATCTCACCCCGGCCCAGCGCATCGAATTCCGCATCGGTTGTCACCGTGGTCATCCGCGGCCCTTCGCCCGTCACGAACCACAGGTCCACGCCCAACGCCTGCGGCAGCAGCAATATGTCGGCAAAAAGGATCGCGCCGTCAAAGCCATACCGGCGGATCGGTTGCAACGTGACCTCAGTGGCCAGTTCGGGATTGTAGCACAGCGACAGAAAGTCCCCGGCTTGCGCCCGCGTCGCCTTGTATTCAGGCAGATACCGCCCGGCTTGCCGCATCATCCAGATCGGCGGGGTGGGCAGCGTCTCGCCCGCAAGGGCACGCAGGATCGTTTTGGTCATCGGGGTTGGCTCCTCTGGTCTCTTGCGAGGGATCGGTTGCCCGCAGACTAGTGTCAAGTCACCATGGACTGTCAAGAAAAGTTGACGCATGTTTGACACATGGATTCTGATTTCCTTCCCACTCTTGCCAAGCTATTCCGGTGCCCATGACAGACATGCCCTCCCCCTCCGCTCCGCTCAAGATCGGCACCCGCGGTTCTCCGCTGGCGCTGGCGCAGGCCCATGAAACCCGCGACCGTCTGGCGGCCGCATTTGACCTGCCCGGCGAAGCCTTTGAAATCGTGGTCATCAAGACCACCGGCGATGACCGCAGCCTGATCGACGCGGACCGCCCGCTGAAGGAAATCGGCAACAAAGGTCTTTTCACAAAAGAGATCGAGGAGGCCATGCTGGCCGGCCAGATCGACATTGCCGTGCATTCGATGAAGGACATGCCGACGCTGCAACCCGCCGGTCTGGTGCTGGACTGTTACCTGCCCCGCGAGGATGTGCGCGACGCCTTCATCTGTCCCGACATGGACAGCCTTCACGACCTGCCCGAGGGGGCGATCGTTGGCACATCCTCCCTGCGGCGACGCTCGCAGTTGTTGCACCGCCGGCCCGACCTGACCGTAGTGGAATTTCGCGGCAATCTTCAGACAAGGCTGAAAAAGCTGTCCGATGGCGTCGCGCGGGCAACCTTTCTGGCCTGCGCCGGTCTGAACCGGCTGGGCATGAAAGACGTGCCTCAATCCGCCATTTCGCCAGAGGACATGCTGCCCGCCATCGCACAGGGCGCGATCGGAATCGAACGCCGGGCCGACGACAGCCGCATGCAGGAGATGCTGGCCGCAATCCATACCGTGGAAACGGCGCAGCGACTGGATGCGGAACGCGCTTTTCTCGCCGCTCTGGACGGGTCTTGCGAGACGCCGATTGCAGGCCTGGCCGAACTGGACGGCGGCACCCTGCGCCTGCGGGGTGAAATCCTCAAGACGGACGGATCCACCGCCTACGCGGGAGAGTTGAGCGGTCCCATCGCCGAAGGCCCGGAGATGGGCAGGCGTCTCGCCGCCGATCTTCTTTCACAAGCGGGACCAGGATTTTTCGATCATATGTGATCCCGGACCGCCCTGTTCGATCACAAAGACTGTGATAGGCAGAGTTTGAGATTCATGCTACCTTTTGCCGCATAACGCGTGTGATCGGCATGGGCCGTCGTAACGCGGCGGCCCGTTCCGATTGGCGCATCGCTTCGCCAAAAGGAGAAGACGCATGACTCAAACCATCGGAAACCCGGGCACATGGCTGGCCAAGGCGCTCGGTCTGGCCGGACGACATGTCGCGGACTCGACCCAGCGGCTCGGCGGCGACGAAGACCTCGCGCCGCCCCGGACCAAGCCGCTGACAATGGCGGACCTGCGGGACTCGCTGGAAGCGGGCTGGAAAGATTTTCAGGCCTGCCGGACGGATGTCATGTTTCTGGTGCTGCTCTATCCGATTATCGGTCTGGGACTGGTCGCCCTTGGCCTGCAAATGTCGCTGGTGCCCTTGCTGTTTCCGATGATTGCCGGTTTCGCCCTGCTGGGGCCGGTCTCTGCCGTCGGTGTCTATGAAATCAGCCGCCGCCGGGAAAAGGGGGAGGACATCGGCTGGTTGTCCGCGTTGAAGGTGGTGGAGCGGCCGCGCTTCGGCGCCATCGTCGTGATGGCGTTTTATCTGGCGGTCATTTTCTGCCTCTGGCTCATGGTTGCAGCGCATCTGTATGGTGCGACGCTGGGACCGGATGCGCCGGCCTCACTGGGTGTTTTCATTGATGACGTGCTGACCACCGGTCCGGGACTGACGATGATGGTTCTCGGCTGCGCCATCGGGTTCGTCTTTGCCATTGTTGTTCTGGCGACCAGCGTGGTGTCCTTTCCTCTGTTGCTGGACCGTCGCGTGGGTCTGCCGGTGGCAGTGCTGACCTCTGTGCGCGTGACACGCGAAAACCCGAAGGTGATCCTGACTTGGGGCGCCATCGTGACGGCCGGGCTGGTATTGGGCAGCCTGCCTTTCTTGTTGGGCCTCGTGGTCGTCCTGCCCCTTCTGGGCCATGCGACATGGCACCTCTACCGCCGCGCAGTGTCCTGAAGGATTCGGCAGGACGATGATGGCCGGGCACCCCGACATGGGGGCTGTCCCGGCCATCACAAGAGTTGAGGCCCCAGCCCTTATGTCACTTTCAGGACGATCTTGCCGATATGGTCCGAGCTTTCCATGCGAGAATGGGCGTCGGCGGCCTCCTCCAGCGGGAATTCGCTGTCCATGACCGGGCCAACCGTGCCTGCGTCCAGCAGCGGCCAGACCTTTGCGCGCAAGTCGTCGGCGATGCGCGCCTTGGCCAGATCGCTTTGTGGCCTCAGGGTACTGCCGGTGATGGTCAAGCGGCGCATCATGAGTTGGGTAAAGTTCACTTCCACCTTCGGTCCCTGTAGAAAGGCGATCTGGACCAGACGGCCTTCATCGGCCAACGTCTTGATGTTGCGCGGAATGTAATCCCCGCCCACCATATCGAGGATCAGGTTCGCCCCGCCCTCTGCCCGCAGAACCTCGACGAAATCCTCTTCACGGTAGTTGATTGCGCGTTCGGCACCCAGTTCCACACAGGCCTTGCATTTTACGGTCGATCCCGCGGTGGCAAAGACGCGCGCACCGAAATGGTTGGCCAGTTGGATCGCCGTCGTGCCGATGCCGCTCGATCCGCCGTGCACGAGAAACCGCTCTCCCGCCTGCAACCCGCCACGCAGAAATACGTTGGTCCAGACCGTGAAAAATGTCTCCGGCAGGCAGGCGGCCTGTTTCAGATCCATGCCTTTTGGAATCGGCAGGCAATGCGCCGCCTGTGTCGCGACATATTCCGCATATCCGCCCCCCGGCAACAGGGCGCAGACCTGATCCCCCAGCGCCAGACCGTCCACGCCGGCACCAAGCGCCACAACTTCCCCGGCCCCTTCAAGACCAAGCAGGTCTGACGCACCGGGCGGCGGGTTGTAGTTGCCCGCGCGTTGCAGCGCATCGGGGCGGTTCACGCCGGCATAGGCGAGCTTCAGAACGACCTGACCGGCAGCAGGCTCCGGCACGGGGCGTGTCGTTGGCTTCAGCACGGCCGGCCCACCCGGTTCCGAGATTTCGATGGCGCGCATTGTGTCCGGCATGTTGGATTCTCCTTGGCTGGCATTCTGGTAACAAGCACATGACCCGGAACAAAGCGGTTTCGACACGGCAGCATCACCGATCGGGCACGGGCGACCAAGGCATATTGCGCCCGGTTGGTGTCAAATATCCAGACGGCGATCCGAACCGGGCATTGCGTTGCGCGACGCGGGTGGATCTCTCAATAAATACCCGTTGGTGCAACACGTAAGGCGCACGGGATCACCCAGTGGGACCGGCGAAAAATCCTGCGTTCGGAATGATGAAACAAAACCGCATTACGCGCGGCCAGCAGCGCCTTTGCTCACGCCACATGTGCACCCTTTTCGCATGGAGGCGGAGACAAGTGGACACCTGGATCACATGATGCGGCAAGCGCCATCTATCGGAACGGATACATCCAGACCCGGTAATCATCCACCAGAACCTGCGCCCGGTCCCTTTGGGCGCGGGTCATCCGCGGCACCAGCTCCTCAAGCGAGTCCGGGGCGTCGATGTCCCCGCCGATCGCCGACAGCGCATACCACAGATAGGCGCGCACCAGATCGGGCGCAGGCAGGCCGCGCCCGGTCTCATAATACCATCCCACGCCGGACTGCGCGCCGGGATGCCCCTTCATCGAGGCCCTGAGATACCACTCGAAGGCCCGTTCGTCGTCCCGGTCCACGCCCAGACCCAGCGCGAACATCACGCCGATCAACTCCTCGGCGTCGGCATTGCCGGAACGCGCCAGAACACGAAACTGCTTCATCGCGGCGGGAAACTCGCCAGCCTCCATCAGATCGCGCGCCTCTTCGAGATCGGCTGCGAAAACAGGGTTTGAGAGCATCACGACTCCTGCCAATATGGCCGCATGAACCGATCGGGTCCCGCCTCTCTTTTCCATGTTATCTGCCTCCTTCTGGCGGCGGCCACTGTGCGGGCCGAGCCTATTTCAGCCGATGATTTCGTTCAAACGGACCCGGCGCAAGCCCGCATCGGTCAGCTCCTGTTTTACGACCCGATCCTCAGCGGCAACCGCAACATTTCCTGTGGAACCTGTCATCACCATGCATTTGCCAGCGGTGACGGGCTGAGCCTTGGAATCGGCGAGGGCGGTCAGGGTCTCGGGCCCGACCGCTCCCCCGGGACCGGGGACGACAGGATCCGCAAACGTATCCCGCGAAACGCCCCGGCCCTGTGGAACCTCGGGCACGAATCGATCCGGGTTCTGTTTCACGATGGGCGGCTTGAGGTGTCGGATCAATTCGACAACGGTTTTGACAGTCCGGCGGAGGAATGGCTGCCAAAGGGACTGGACACCATCCTGGCGGCCCAGGCGCTCCTGCCGCTGACCGCACAGTTCGAGATGGCCGGCAACGTGGGCGAGAACGAAGTGACCGGCGCGGTGCACGACAGGATCGACCTTGGCTGGCCGATCCTGGCCAAACGGGTCAGGACGATCCCGGAATACGGCAAGATGTTCGTCGCGGCCTACGAACACATCAACGCCCCCAGTGATGTCACAATCGTCGAGATCGGCAACGCAATCGGTGCCTTCATTGCGTCGGAATGGATCAGTATAGACAGTCCCTATGATGCATGGGTCACGGCGGGCACCCCCTTGCCAGCGGCGGCCGAACGGGGTCGTCAGCTTTTTTTCGAGACCGCGGGGTGCAGCACATGCCACAGCGGGCCGCTGTTCACCGATCAGGAGTTTCACGCGCTGGGTCTGCCCGCCTTCGGGCCGGGACGCACGCGCCTCTTCGATCCGATCCCGCGCGATCCCGGCAGGATGGGCGAAACCGATCTGCTGGAGGATGCCTACCGTTTTCGGACGCCCTCGCTCCGCAATGTGGCGCTGACGGCGCCCTATGGCCATAACGGGGCCTTCGCCTCTCTTGAACAGATAATCCGGCATCATCTGGATCCCGAAAAGAGTCGGTCGGACTGGTCCCCCGCGCAGGCGCATCTGCCAGCGGTTCCGTGGCTGGCGCCAGTCGATTTCGCGATTCGGGAGGACCGGCGCGAGATGGTCCGGCAGCAACGAGCGCTGGACATCGGGTTGAACCCGCTGACGACAAGGGAGATCGCAGACCTTGTCGCCTTTCTGGAGGCGTTGACCGGCACGGGTGTCGATGACAGGCCGCTTGGACCGCCGGACCGCGTGCCCTCCGGCCTGCCGGTGGACCATCCTAGAGCCACGGGCGCGGCGCCCAACGATCCGCCCTGAGTTCGTAATAACCCAAGCATAAAGGAGTAGCCGAAAAACGTCTGATCAGATGTCCGTCCCGTCCGCGACCATGGGATCAAAGGCCATGTAGGCACGCTGTATCTGGATCTGGTCGGCAAGAAATTTCGCGTCATGCCAGACGCCCCAGATAAAAGAGGATCCTCTGCGGGACTGCCAAGGAAGTCCCAGAAAGTAGATGCCCGGCTCGGGTGAGACGCCCCGCACATGACGTGGTTTGCCACTGGCATCCAGGACATCCAACTTGAGCCAATCGTAGTCCGGCGCGTAGCCCGTGGCCCAAAGCACGGTGCCGACATCGGCCTTGGCAAGATCGAGAGAGAGGATCGGATCGCGCAGGCAAGCCGGGTCAGGACCGATCTTGCGCGCCTCTGGTTCCTTGGGCAGATCGAGGCCATTTCGCGCAACAAAGGCGTCGGCCTCATCCAGCACCGACAGGTAATTGGCGTCACCCTTCGCCACGTTTTCCGACAGGTCGGCAGCAAAACGCACGACACCCGCATCATATCCCTCGGTGCGGCCAACCAAAACCATGCCACACGCTGCCAAGTCCCGAAAGTCGACGGTATGACCGCCACGGGCGCCACTGACGGCGATCGTGACATGCTCTGTTTTCGGACCGGGCGCCGCCATGTCCCACTTCCCCAGAACGCCCAGCCACCAGACAAAGTCCCGGCCCCGGTAACTGCGCGGCGGGCGGTCATGCGGGCCGACCGAAAGATAGACCCGCCGCCCCGCACGCAAAAGCTCGTCGGCAATCTGAACGCCTGAAGAACCGGCGCCCACCACGAGAACCGCACCCGCGGGCAATTGGTCGGGATTGCGATAGGCGTTCGAATGCATCTGCAAGACCGCGATATCCTCTGGCAGGATGTGCGGAATGACCGGCTTTTGGAAAGGGCCCGTGGCCGCGACGACGCGGCGTGCCTCAATGGCGCCACGGGAGGTGTCCACGCGAAAACCGGGCCGCCCTTCGAGGCATCGGACAGACGTGACGTCGACGCCGCATCGGATCGGCGCCTTGATCATTTGCGCATAGGCGACAAAATAGTCGGCCACCGCCTCTTTCGGCACGAAATCCCCCGGGGCGGCGCCCGGAAACAGCATGCCGGGAAAACGGTCATGCCACGCGGGTCCGTTTGCCACGAGTGAATCCCACCGCCCGGAACGCCAGCCTTCGGCGATCTGGTGACGTTCAAGAACGACATGCGGCACACCGGCGCGGCCCAGATGTTCGCTCATGGCGATCCCGGCCTGGCCGCCCCCGACGATCAGCGTGTCCGTGGTTTCTATCGTCATGATATGCTCCGTGGCAGGGGGACATGATCCCGTGACAGGCTAGCGCGTCGCGGCCTGAACGTGAATTCCTGAAAGGCTTTCAGGCTTTGCCGCTGCGGGATCGTCAGTCTGCAAGGGCCGGGGTCGGACCCCCATGGAACATAGGCGGGCATGGCAAGATCAGACATCAAAACGCCCGTTGGCGGCAGGCCTTGCGAATTCCCCCCTCGGGATTTTCCGTCGGTAGCGGTGGGAGAGTTTCCTTTGGCACGGGCGACAATCTGTGAAACCCTTTGCAAACGGCGCCCGGCGCGGGCGCGTTGGCAAAATCACGGAGTCCCGATGACCCATACCCGTATTCGCCCCTTCAATACGCGCGACACCTACCCTGAGCAACGCCTCGACAACGATCTGTGTCAAGCGGTGGTGACACGCGGCGGACGGACCGTCTGGATGCGCGGGCAGTGCCCGCAATCGCTGGACGACGCCGTGAGCATCGAGAGCCACGACCCGGCCGAACAGACCCACAAGGTGATGCAGAACATCAGGCAGCTGGTCGAGGAAGCAGGCGGCGACATGGGCTGCCTTGTGAAGCTGGTCGTTTACATCACCGATGTCCGCCATCGCGAAGCAATTTACCGGGTCATGGGTGAATATGTCCGTGGCGTGTATCCCGTATGCACGGGACTGGTGGTACAGGCGCTGGCCCGACCGGAGTGGCTGGTGGAAATCGACGCCACCGCCGTGATTCCTGACTGAAAGGACAAATCTTGAGTATTTTCAGAGAGAAGAAACCATGACTTTTTCGTTGGTGGCGCGCTGCGCGGAGACGGGCATGTTCGGGGTGGCGATTTCCTCATCCTCTCCGGCGGTGGCCGCGCGGTGCAGTTTTGCGCGGGCGGGCGTGGGGGCTGTTGCATCGCAAAATGTGACCGACCCGACCCTCGGCCCTCTGACGCTGGACCTGATGGAGAAGGGCATGGGCGCGCCGGATGCCGTGACGGAAGTCCGCAAACGGGGACGTTTCATCGACTACCGGCAAGTTCTGGCGGTCGATACCTCGGGTGGAACGGCCATCCATTCAGGCGCGAACAGCCTCGGAATCTGGGCCGAGGCATCGGGCCGTGATGTTGCCTCTGGCGGAAATCTGCTTGCGCAGGACAGGGTACCCCAAGCCATAGTCGAGAGTTTCCTCGGGTCGGCCGGACACCTGGGAGATCGGCTGATCGCCGCACTCCGGGCAGGGCTTGGCGCCGGGGGAGAGGCAGGGTCTGTGCATTCCGCGGGATTGATGCTTGTGGACAACGTCGCCTGGCCTGTGGCGGATCTGCGATGCGACTGGACCGAGGCGTGCCCCATCGAGACGGTGGCAACCGCTTGGGAAGTCTATAAGCCACAGCTCGCGGCTTACGTTCAGCGGGCTCTGGATCCGCGCGAGGCACCATCTTACGGGGTTCCGGGAGACGTCTGAAGGTTACTGAGGGAACCGAAAAGCAGGGTTTCCAAGGGCAACGTGCCATCCTTCGCCATGGCAAAGGGTGGGCATGGGATCCCTTTTCCGGATCGGTCGGAGATGAACAGGCTCACGCTACTGACCGTCGATGTGCGTTTTTTTTCGGAATAAGATGCTCTTAGGGGAAAAGGTTCCTGCGCTGATCGCTGGGGGCGGAACAAGAACGGAGTAAGA
>CAZRZN010000016.1:0-36185 GCA_964604565.1 uncultured Rhodobacterales bacterium | reverse complement strand
ACGGTGGGAAAACACAGGTGCAGGTTCGGAGTCTCTACAACACGCCCGGTCACATATCGCGCGTGATCAAGGTCCTGAGCGATCAACCGGCCGAACTTGGCAACGCCATGTTCCTCCAGTGCCATCCAGACCTTCAGCGCGCGGAACCCGCGCGACGTCTGAAGGCCGAAGTCATGCAGCGGTGTCCCGGAGGCGATGCCGCGCGGCGCGTTTTCCAGATACTCGGGCGTCACCGTAAAGCTGCCGAAATGCGCGTCCGCATCCCGGACCAGCGCGCAACCCACCTCAAAGGGCGCATGCAGCCATTTATGCGGATCAAGCGCGATTGAATCCGCCCGCGCGATGCCGCGGACAAGGGCTTTGCCTTTTGGGGCGATGGCCAGCAGCGCCCCGATGCACCCGTCCACATGAAACCAAAGACCCTGCTCCTTGCAGAAATCGGCGATCGCCTCCAGATCGTCGATGGCGCCGGTATTGACCGTTCCTGCGGTGGCGATCACGCAGGCCGGTTGCAGCCCGTCCATACGATCGCGTTCGACCGCCCTGCGCAGGGCGGCAATATCCATGCGGCATTCGGCGTCAGAGGACACCCGGCACAGCGCGCGGTTACCCAGTCCCATTGCCTCCATGGCGATCTGGTGGCACGAATGGATCTGATCGGAGCCGTAGAACCGCATCGGCGCCTTGAGGGCGCCCACGCCCAGTTCACGCAGGTCGATGCCAGACATCTTGTTGCGGGCCACGGTCAGCCCGATCAGATTCGCCATGGAACCGCCCGACAAAAGCGTTCCGCTGGCCTGTGCCGGGTAGCCCAACATCTCCTTCAGCCAATTGACCACCTGCCTGTCGATCTCTGCCGCGGCATGGTCGCCGATACCGAGGTTCGATCCAAGGACGGCAGCCAGAAAATCGCCCAGCGCACCGGTAAAGTTGCTCGCCCCCATATACCACATCCAGAATCGCGGATGTATGTTTCCCATCGGATAGGGCAGCATGTTGACCACCAGATCGTCGTAGACCTCGGCCAGCGGCCTGCCCGCCTGCGGGGCGGGCTTCTGATACCGGGCGCGCACCTGCGGCGGCATGTCCTGCCACAAGGGACGTTCGCGCACATCCCGCGTATGGTCGACCGCCTCCCCGACGATCCGCAGGGCAAGCGCGCGGAGCGTCTCCCAATCCTCGGGATCAAGGGTTTCTTCCCGGATCGGCGTCGCGTTGTTCGTCAATGCATCCATTGTCTGCTCTTCCTTGCTGAAGACTTGCCGCGCATTGACGACCCGCATGGCATGTCGGGCGCGGGTCGCCCCAAGAGCCATCGCAATCGGCGGCACGCCGTCCCCGGTCATGGCCGATTGCCGTGGGCCTTTCCTGATCCCGACGCGGCCAACCGCCCTGCGGCAAGGGCGTCACAGGCCACCTCTCCGCAGCTAAGACACATGAATGCGGATCGCGGCGCGCGGCGGCGTCAGCCGGTGGCCGTCTGGAACCCCGGTGTGGAGCGTGACAGCGCAGTCTCCTCTTCGGTCATCTCCTCGGGAATCGACTCGAACAGCGGCGTCGACATGTAACGCTCGCCCGTGTCGGGCAGCATGCAGAGGATCACGGTCCCCGGCTCCGCGCGTTCGGCGATCTGCATGGCGATCGCAAAGGTCGACCCGCCGGAAATGCCCGTCAGGATACCTTCGCGCTGCGCGAGTTTCTGCGCCCAGGCGATACCGTCCGGACCGGCAACCGGGATCAGCTCGTCATAAAGGTTGTCGTCCACCGCTTCCTGCAGCACATGCGGAATGAAATCCGGGGTCCACCCCTGGATCGGGTGTGGCTCGAATGCGGGGTGGCTTTCGGAAGGGGCGTGATCGGCACCGCGCCCCTGCACGTGACCGCTTCCCAGAAGCTGCGCATTCGCCGGTTCCGACAGGACGATCTTCGTCTCAGGGCGATCCTTGCGCAGAACCCGGGCCACGCCGGTGACCGTGCCGCCGGTGCCGTATCCCGTGACCCAGTAATCCAGTCGCCCGCCGGCAAAATCGGCAAGGATTTCCCGCGCCGTCGTGTTTTCATGGATCCGGGCGTTTGCCTCTGTCTCGAACTGGCGGGCAAGGAACCAACCGTTCGCCTCGGCCAGCTCCACGGCCTTGCGATACATGCCCAATCCCTTTTCGGCACGCGGGGTCAGCACGACCTTCGCGCCCATCATCCGCATCAGCTTGCGGCGCTCGACGGAGAAACTGTCGGCCATGGTCACGACAAGCGGATAGCCCTTGGCGGCGCAGACCATGGCCAGACCGATGCCCGTATTGCCCGACGTGGCCTCCACCACGGTCTGGCCGGGACTCAGAGTCCCCTTTTGCTCGGCTTCTTCGATGATGCTCAGCGCCAGCCGGTCCTTCACGGAACCGCCTGGATTGAAGAACTCTGCCTTCACGTAGATTTCGACGCCCTCGGGTGCGAGGGAATTGATCCTGATCGCAGGCGTGTCGCCGATCGTTTCAAGGACGCTGGCAAAAAGCTTGCCCTTGCCCTGTGTAGTGCGTGTCGTCATGGCATCCATCGAGTTTCTCCCTTGGGGTGTTGTAGACACCGGCGTTTCCGGCCCGGGTCGCGTTGCTTTGCATGTCAGGTTGCAACGCGGGGTCCGCACTTTCGCGCGAACCGCCGCGAGACCGCGCCTGTCAGTGCTGATGATCCGGCGGGGCGAAAAGGATCATTTCGACCCGGTCGTCGCCCTCCACATAGCCATCATGCCCCGGCGGGATATCAAAGAAATCGCCGGTCTCGATATGCGTCTCATGCCCGGTGTCGATCATGCGGACGACCAGCCTGCCGGAGATGCAAAAGCCAATGTGGCGCATCGGGCAGGACTCAGGCGATCCAAGCAATGGCTTCTCATCGTTCTCCCAGGTCCAGCCGGGTTCAAAGATCGCATGCATTCCGGTGCTGCCATCCGTCATCTGAACGATGGAGATTCCACCACGTTCCTTCATGTCCAGAACCTCGTCAGGCGTTTCGAACCGTCTGGTTTCAATAGCATTTTCCTGCATCTCTCTCTCCAGTTCGCAATGTTCTCTTGCTACGGCCATGTGACCGCATGTCGTCACTCTGCGACGGTCCGGGTCTGCAAGCTTGACGAAGGTCTGAAGAATTCCTGTAGACGATGCGAAATCTGCTGTAGACTAAAGGCATGATCTGGTCTTTCGGGGACTACCGGCTCGACCCGGAGCGCTTTCAGCTGTCCTGCGGCACCCATCCTGTCCGGCTGGAACCGCAGGTGCTTTCGCTCTTGATCCACCTTGTCAGAAACCGCGATCAGATGGTCAGCAAGGACGACATCGTCAACGCGGTCTGGCAAGGTCAGGCCGTGTCGGATGCCAGCATCTCCAGCCGCATCCGTTCGGCGCGTCAGGCGGTCGGCGACGATGGGGCACAACAATCCGTGATCCGGACGGTGCATGGCCGCGGGTTCCGCTTCGTTGCCGAGGTCGAGACCCTTCAATCCGCACGGCCGACCGGCGAGCCAATCTCAGAACCGGCAACAGACCGGCGCAGCGGACGGCCGTCCATCGCCGTGCTGCCGTTCGAGCAGTTGGGGATGAAGCCGGACCTTGGCTTTTTGGGCGATGCGATCCCACATGAGATCATTGAGGCGCTGTCGCGCATGAGATGGCTTGCCGTGATCGCGCGCGGCTCGTCCTTCCGCTTCCGACAGGGGGCCGCCGATCTTGAACTCGTCTCGACCGCGCTTACGGCACGCTACGTCCTGTCGGGGATCGTCGAAAGCCCGGGAAACACCGTCGCGGTCACGCTGGAACTGACCGATACAAGCTCTGGCGAGATCCTCTGGGCAGACCGGCTCGTCGCACCGATGGACGAGATCGGCGATTTGAGGTCGCGGATCGTCGTGCATCTGGTCTCTGCGCTGGAATCGCACATCCCTTTCAACGAGGCGCGGATCGCGCGGTGCCGCGATCCCTCCGGTCTCGACGCCTGGGCCAACTATCATATCGGCCTAGGCCATCTCTACCGCTTCACCGCTGCGGACACGGCGCTTGCGCAGACCTGTTTCGCCCGCGCCGCCGAGATCGACCCACAGTTTTCCCGCGCCCATGCGGGCCTGTCCTTCACCAGTTTCCTCGAGGCGTTCCTGCGCTTGACGCCGGACCAGACCAAAGCGGTTCAAGATGCGCGCCGGCACGCAGAACGCGCGGTGGAGCTGGACGCGCTCGACCCTTTCTCGAATTTCACGCTGGGGCGGTCCTTCTGGCTGACCGACGAGCCGGAGATCGCCGCAGACTGGCTGTCGCGGGCGACATCGCTGAACCCGAATTATGCGCAGGGTTTCTACGCATCGGGCTTTACCGACATGCTGACGGGCAAGGCGACAGAGACATTCGACGCGCTGGACACGTCATTGCGCCTCAGCCCGCTGGATCCGCTTCTCTATGGCTTTCATGGCGTGCGCGCGCAGATCCTGATGCAGCAGGAGGACCACGAGGCCGCCGCCGATTGGGCGGATCGCGCGGCTACCACGCCCGGCGCGCACTACCTGATTGCCATGATCGCCGTTGCCGCCAACGGGATCGTCGGCCGGCACGCGCAGGCCACACGCTGGCGACAAACGGTGCAGCGGCTGAAGCCGACCGCCACCGCGGCGGATTATTTCGCGGCCTTTCCGACACGCGACACGGCCTCACGCAGGCGGATCGCGCGGGAGCTTGGCAGGCACGGCTTCTGACAGAAGCCAAGGCGTGCCGGAAAATCCAAAAACCGACTTGCGCGGGTTGAGCGGCAGGCCAAGGCCTGCAAAGTTTTGGTTCCGAGGCGGCCAAAGCCTGTCACGCAAGTCGGTTTCGGACATGGAGGCAGCGATCACAGGCGGCGTTCAGGCTTTTCGGGGCGGCCGACCAAATGCGCAAGAAGTTCTAGGCCATGGTCCGGTGCGAAAGCTGTGCCATATACGCCCGCCAGTCGCCGATATCGGAAATATCCGCGGCGCCCTCCACACCGGAGGCCTCGCAAATGAACCCTTTGACCCAGCTGCCGTCCGCCAATTCCACCGATCCGATGCCAAGCGGTGCGGGAATCCCTTCGATGAAGGAACCAAGCGCGGGCCGCGGGAGCGACCAGATCTCCAGCGAGATCCGGTTGCCTTGTGGTGCTTGTGACCGGACCAGACCGGGCCGGTCCGGCGGGCCACCTGCCAAGGCATAGAAGCGGTAATGCGTGGATGTCTCTGCCTTGCGGACAAAGCGTCCGCCGCGCTCCAAGAGTTGATGGTTCAGCGGCAGACCGTCCATATGCGCACCGCAGACCGCAAGTTCAATCCGGTCCGACCGTTCGGCGGCAAGCGGCGGCAGGATGGGCACCGGATGCGCCGTGGCGCCCATCGTCCGGGGACAGGCAAGCTCGAATCCTCGCGCAACGGCCGCGACCTCGGCATCCTGCCCCGCCCGGCCCAAAAGCGTGACACTGCCCGGACGGCCATCGCTGCGCGGCGCGGTCGGCACGGCAATGCCGCACATATCCAGCAAGTTGACGAAATTCGTGTAGGTCCCGAGATTGGAATTCGGGGTCACGGGATCCGCCTCCAGATCCGCGACGCTGTAGAAGGTCGGGATCGTCGGCACGCACAGCATGTCGAGGTCCGCCAGCATCTGTTCGGCCGTGCGCCGCAATTCGGCAAGCCGGTAGATCCCGCGGAACGCATCCGCCGCCGACATGCTTTCCGCATGCATGATGATCTTGCGCGTGACAGGATGCACGGCATCGGCATCGCGCGCCAGAAGATCCTCGATCACGGTGTATCGTTCGGCAACCCAGGCGCCTTGATACAGCATGGCCGCCACCGCGTAGAGCGGTCCGAAATCGACCGGGACGACCTGCGCGCCTGTCGCTGCAAGGGCGGCGGTGTCGCGGGCAAAGGCATCCTTCTGGATTTCGTCGCCGAAAAACTCGATCGACCCCGCGTCCGGAACGCCGATCCGCAGCTCGGCGGGGGGGGCGCATAGGGGCTGCGCGGTCACAGGCCGTGAATAGGCATCCGCCGGATCATAGCCCTGCGCCACCGTATAGGCCGCATAGGCATCGTCCACCGTCAGCGCAAAGATCGAAATTGTATCCAGCGTGCGGCAGGCCGGCACCACCCCGCTTGCCGACAGCGCCCCCAGTGTCGGTTTCAGACCGACGATGTTGTTCAGCGCGGCGGGCACCCGCCCCGACCCTGCCGTATCCGTGCCCAGCGAGAAGGTCACGATCCCATGCCCCACGATCACCCCCGATCCGCCGGAAGATCCACCCGGCACGATCTTTGGGTCGACCGCGTTCAACGGCGCGCCATAGGGTGTGCGAACGCCCACAAGCCCGGTCGCGAACTGGTCCAGATTGGTCTTGCCGATCATCAGCGCCCCGGCCGCGCGCAGTTTCGCGACGACAAACGCATCGCTGTCGGGCAGATAGGCATAGGCGGGACAGGCCGCCGTCGTTTCGATCCCGCCCATGTCGATATTGTCCTTCACCGCGAAGGGGATCCCCCAAAGCGGCTTTGCCGGATCATGCGCGCCCAGCGCCGCCGCCTCCGCGCGCAGCGCCTGATGGTCGCGCAAATGGATAAAGATGCCGGGATCGTTCACCGCCTCCAGCCGGGCAAAGACCTCGTCGATGACGTCTTCTGGCCGGGTGCCGCGTGCATAGGCCTCCCGAAGGGCGTTCAGGGTGAAGGGAAGTTCGCTCAGCATCACGGAGTCTCCGGGTATTCAGGCCGTCTTGCGGCGCGCGGGAGGATTGGGGGCGGCAGCCAGCAGTGCCTTTGTATAGGCATTCTGAGGATTCGACATGACCTGCTGCGCCGGCCCCTGTTCGACAATCTCGCCCGCCTTCATGACGATGACATGGTCGCACAGCAGTCGGACAACATGCAGGTCGTGACTGACAAACAGATAGGTCATGCCCAGCTTGGCCCGCAGATCGACCAGCAGGTTCAGCACAACCGCCTGAATGGACACGTCCAGCGCGGCGGTCGGTTCATCGAGGATCAGGAAACGCGGCTCCAGCGCGACCGCGCGGGCGATGCCGACGCGGGCCTTTTGCCCACCCGACAACTGATGTGGAAAGCGGTCCAGCAGCGGCATGGGAAGGCCGACGAGTGTGGCCAGTTCCTCGATCCTTGCCGTCAGCCCGGCACCGCGCATTCTACCCAGACGCCGCAGAGGTTCCGCAATGGTCTGGCGCGCGGTGTGGCGGGGGTTCAGGCTGTCGGTGGCGTCCTGAAACACCATCTGGATGTCGGCGCGGCGCGAATTTCGGGCAAAACTCTGCGCAGGAATGCCCGCGATGTCCTGCCCGTCGAACACGATATCGCCGCTGGTCGCATCCATCAGCCGCACGAGGATCTCGGAGGTCGTGGATTTGCCGCAGCCGCTTTCGCCCACCAGACCCACGCTCTGTCCCTGTTTTATCTTGAAGGAGATCCCCTTGACCGCATGCACGGGGCCGGACTTGCCCTTGTAGGTCTTGGTCAGGTTGTTGACCTCCAGCAACGGACGGTCCTGCACCCTATGGGGCAGTTCTTCCCTGCGGTCCTCGGGCGGCAGCAGGCTGCGGATGCTTTCGCCCGCGCGCGGTGTCGCATCGACCAGCTTGCGCGTATAGGCGTGCTGCGGGTCGCTGAATATCTGCAAGGGCGCGCCCTGTTCGACGATCAGCCCGTCCTTCATCACCATGATCCGGTCGCAATATTGCGCGGCAAGGCCAAGGTCATGGGTGATCAGGATGCTGCTCATGCCGCGGGCGCGGATCAGGTCGCGGACCAGTTCCATCACCGCCTGCTGGGTGGTGATGTCAAGACCGGTCGTCGGCTCATCCGCGATCAGCAGCTTGGGATCGCAGGCCAGCGCGATGGCACAGACAATCCGCTGGCACATCCCGCCGGACAGTTCGAACGGATAAGCGTCATAGCGCGCCTCGGCATCGTTGATGCGGACATCCTCCAGCGCCTTGATCGCCTTGGCGCGCGCATCCTGCCGGGTGGCGCGGGCATGGCGGCGCAACACGTCCTCTATCTGATGCCCGACTTTGCGGATCGGATTCAGCGCGGCCCGCGGGTTCTGAAAGATCATCGAGATTTCGCGCCCGCGAATGTCGCGCATATCCCGTTCCGTAGCGCGGCGCAGGTCGATGCCGGAATAGCTTGCATCGCCCGTCTTTATGCTGCCCCCGGCGTCGAGAATGCGCATCAGCGCGTAAGAAGTCACCGATTTGCCCGATCCGCTTTCGCCCACGATTCCAAGGATCTCTCCCTTGGCGAGGTCGAAACTGATCCCGCGCACCGCATCGACCATGCCGCGCCGGGTCTGAAAGGACACGGCCAGATCCTTGACGCTCAGCATGGCTCAGGTCCTTTTGCGCGGGTCGACGATATCACGCAGACCGTCGCCAAGAAGGTTGAAGGTAAAGACCGCGATCATCAGCCACAGCCCCGGAAACACCGCAAGCCACCATTCGCCCGAGACGATGAAATTCGCGCCCTCGGCGACCATGATGCCCCACTCCGGCGTGGGCGGGCGCACGCCCAGACCGATGAATGACAGGCCCGCCGCGTTCAGGATCGCCCAGCCAAGGTTCAGCGACACCTGCACCATCATCGGCGGCAACGCATTGGGAAAGATGTGCATCACCAGCACGCGGATATCGGAATTTCCGGCCAGTTTGGCGGCCTGCGCGAACCCGGCGGTGCGGCGGATGTTGACCTCTGCCCGGACAAGGCGGGCGTAGAAGGGCACGTTGATGATCGCAGTGGCGTAGATGATGTTCTCGATCGTGTTGCCAAGCGCGGCAACGATTCCCATGGCCAGCACGAAAAGCGGAAAGGCCATGATGGTGTCGAGGATGCGGTTCAGAACGATGTCCAGCCAGCCGCCCCAATAGCCCGCGATCCCGCCAAGGGCAGAGCCGATGACAAAGGACAGCGCCACGGCGGCGACCGAAATCGACAGATCAAGCCGGGTGGCCACGATGACCCGGCTGAAGACGTCGCGCCCCACGCTGTCGGTGCCGAACCAGTGGTCCCAGGACGGCGGCTGAAGCGCGTTGGTGGCATTGGTCTGCAACGGATCGTAGGGCACCAGCGACGGACCGAATACCGCTGACAGCACGATCAGGGCAAACATGACGAAGGCCAGCAGCGTCACGGGATTGGCGCGCAGCACGTAAATCAGATGATCCAGACTGCCCTGATTTTTGGCCGGTTTTGCCGATGTATCGGTCATTTCGATGAAAACCCGATGCGCGGATCAATTGCGGTGTAAAGCAGATCGATCACGAGGTTCAGCGCCACGAACAGCAGCGCCATCGCCAGAACAAAGCCTTGGACGGCGGCATAATCCGAAACCACCAGCGCCTCGACCGCGTAGGATCCGATGCCCGGCCAGGCAAAGACCTTTTCCACCAGCACATTGGCACCCAACGCGAAGGAAAACACCATGCCCAGCGTCGTGACCACCGGCAGCAGCGCATTGCGGAAGGCATAGGCATAGAGAACCGTGCCGCTGGACAGGCCTGCCGCACGCGCCGTGCGGATGAAATCGGACGAGAGGGCCGTCAGCATCGCCGCCCTGGTCATCCGCGCGATCGGGGCAAGGGTGAACAGCGCCAGCGTGGTGGCAGGCAAGACAAGTTGCTTGGCCGCACCGCGCCATGTCTCCCAGTCGCCCATAAGCGCGGCGTCGATCAGGTAGAACCCGGTGACGTGATCCGGAGAGAGATAGATGAAATCCAGCCGGCCAAGCGGCGATGGCGCAATCCCCGCCAAATAATAAAAGACATAGATCAGCACGATGCCGGTAAAGAACGTGGGCAGCGACACGCCCGCCGTCACAAGCACACGGCACAGGTGATCGACCCATGACCCGGGTCGCGTCGCAGCAAGGATGCCCAGCGGAATGGCGATCCCGCAGGACAGGATCAGCGCCGTCAGCGTCAGCTCCAGAGAGGCTGGCAGACGGCTCGCAAGATCCGTGGCGACCGGGCGGCCGCTGGAGATCGATTGCCCCAGATCGCCCCGCATGAGGTCGCCGACATAGATGAAAAACTGCTGGATCAGGGGCTTGTCCAGGCCCAGGGCCACGCGCACCTCCTGGATGGAGGCCTCGTCCGCCGCCGCCCCCGCAAAGTAAGCGGCCGGATCGCCGGGCAGCGCGCGGGTCAGCAGAAAGCTGATCACCACGACGCCGATGACGACCGGGACCGACTGCGCGACGCGCAAGGCGACGACGCGCAGTCGGGAATTGGCAGCGACGGACATCAGCTCAGCTTGCCGAAAGGGGACGAACGTCAAGCTGACGGTGGAACCAGAACTCGTACCCGTCGGCACCGTTGGTCGCCACGTTCAGGGCCGGTTGATACAGCGGAATACGCGGCAGATCCTCCAGCACGATCTCGAACATGCGCTTGATCTTGGGCGCGTATTCGGGGTCGTCCATGGGCATGTGCAGAGTGGCGTTCACCAGTTCCTCGACCTCGTCGTTACGGTAGTTGGAGGAGTTGAACAGATGCCCCTCCTGATACGCCCAGAAGAAATAGTAGTCCGGCGTGTTCAGCCAGCCGCCGAAGTTCTCCAGATGCAGCGGCAGACGCTTTTCCACCAGCGCGGCTGTGCGCCAGTTGGCTCCGGGGATCTTTTCGATCTCGGCGGTGATGCCGATCTTGGCAAGGCTTTCCTGGATCAGCAGGGCTGTCGGTTCCATCCATGACGCCAGATCGAGGCTGATGGACAGCGGCACGTCGAACCCGTCGGGATAGCCGGAGGCCGCCATGTGTTCCTTGGCCTTCTCGATGTCGGTGTAATACTGCGTCTTGCGCGGCCATGCGATATCGTCGATCTCGGCCTCGCCACCCCAGAGCGGCGCACCCCGGCCATAGGCGGCCGCCTGGAAGATATCCTCGTAAGGCACGGCATAGGCCACGGCCTTGCGCACGTCCGGGTCCTGAAACGGCTCAAAATTCGTGTTGGTGCACAGGCAATGCATGCAGTTCTCGATCGGGGTCGAGTAGACATTGACCACATCCGCCAGTTCCGCCGCGTCCTTATCGGGAATGTCGAAGGACATCTGCACATCGCCGCGTTCGATCAGGGCGCGACGGGTCGAGGGGCTGGGAACCTCACGGACCACGACACGTTTGACCGCCGGGACCGGCCCGCCGACCCAGTCGTCGTTGCGTTCATAGACCAGTTGCTCACCGGGGGACCAGCGCAGCACCTTGAAGGCGCCGGATCCGGCGGGCGTGGTGTGCAGATATTCCATCGCCCAGGGGTCATCGTCGGTCGCATTGGCCTTGGCCACCGCCGAATTGATCACGAAGGGCACAGGCACCGCCAGATCGGGCAGCGCCAGCTTCGACGGGCGGTCCAGCGTGACAACGAATGTTTCCGCGTCAACGGCTGTGAATTGATCGGGACGTTCCAGACCGCCGGCCTTCATCTGCACCGTGGGGAAGCCACCGACCGACACCGCCCGGTCAAAGGACCATTTGACGTCCTCGGCGGTGACCTTGGTGCCGTCCCAGAAGGTTGCGTTCGGCTTGATCTTGAACGTCATGGTCAGACCATCGTCCGATACCGTCCAGCTTTCGGCCAGCTCGGGCACGATTGTGTCGTAGTCGTAGGAAAACCCGCCGCCGGGCGCATCCTTGGTGCCGAAGGAGACCAGCCTGTCATAGCAGTTGACTGCCACCTGGTAGGACGCGCGGTTGGTGCCCGTGCGGTGCAGATCGAGGGAGTTGATCGTCTGCCCCGATGCCACCACCAACGTGTCGGCACCCTGTGCGCCTGCTGGCATCGCCCGCAGGAACGGCAGGACCGATGCCCCGGCCATGCCCATCTTCAGAAAGTTCCGTCGTGTCGTCACGTCCGTCATGGAAAGCCCTCTCGCTGCTGTTTCGGCCGGTCGGATTCGGCATTTGCAGAAAGGGTGCGATGAAATCGCGTAAACTTCTATTGCTATTAAATCACAATAGTGATGCATATAAAGCAACGCAGATAAAAAGGATCATTTATTTGAGACACTTGAAGACTTTCGAGATGATCGAAGCGGTGATGCGGGCCGGGTCCATCCGCAAGGCGGCAGAGGACATGAACCTGACCGCCTCCGCGCTGAACCGGCGCATCCAGAGTTTCGAGAGCGAATTCGGCTCTGCCATCTTCGAACGGCTGCCGCGCGGAATGCGTCTGAACCCCGCAGGCGAACTGCTGATGCAGCATATCCTTGCGCAACGGACCGACCTGGCGCGGGTCCAGTCGCAGGTGGCCGATCTGTCGGGCGAACGGCGCGGGCATGTGTCGATCGCCTGTTCACAGGCCTTGCTGCCCTATTTCCTGCCAAAGCAGATCGCGGTTTATCGCGCGTCCCATCCCGGGGTGACCTTTTCCGTCAACGTGCGCGACCGCGCACAGGCGGAGCGGGATCTGGCAACCTTCAGCAGCGATCTCGCGCTGGTATTCGAGCCTGTCCACCTTGTGGATTTCGATGTCCTGCATGCGCTCAGCCAATCTGTCCATGCGGTGTTTCGCAAGGACAGTCCGCTGGCCGACAAGGAAAGCCTGCGCCTGCGGGATTGCCTCAGGCACAGGCTGGTTCTGCCGTCAGCCCCCTACGGCGTCCGCCACCTTCTTGAACTGGCGGCAAAACGCAAGGGAACATCCCTGTCACCCGCAGTGGAAACGGAGTCCTTCGAGATGATCCGGCATTATGTCACGCATGAAAGCGCGGTGGGATTTCAAATTCCCATCGGGTTGAACGAAAACCTTCAGGGGGCCATCACCCACCGTCCTCTCGACGAGAAGGACGTTCCTGCCGGGCAACTGCTTCTAGGTCAGATGAAAGGGCGCATCCTCCCGGTTGCGTCTGCGCGGTTCGCAAATCAGCTCATGACGGCGCTGGCGGATCTCTAGGGCGGTCCATGTCGGCCGTTGCCCGCGACGGCCCCCTTTGGGCGGTCAACCCGGCGGTTATGGTGTGTCATCCAAGGCCCCGTGACCAAGCCGGACACACCCGGCGCGACGGACATGATGCCGTCGCGCGTGCGATCCGTTGGCGTGGCGCAGGTTCCCGCCTGCCGCGTCAGACCCGCGCCGCTGCCAGCGCGGCCCAGTCCTTCAGGATTGCGCTGGCCTCGGCGCTCAGATGCTGTTCCGCATGCATCCGCCGGTCGCCCACGGGATGTGCGCATTCATGGCGCAGATGATCCACGTCGATGGGAAAGCGCGCGGCCTCCGGCAGATCACCGATCGCCTCCCCCGCCTGCCCCATGTCCGCCGCGTAGTATAGCGCTCCGATCCCGGCGATTGCCATGGCCGCGACACAAAGCGCACAGGGCTCGCAACTGGAATACAGATCGCATCCCCGCAGGTCCACGGTGCCCAGATTGCGGCAGGCATCGCGGATCGCCTCGGTTTCCCCGTGCGAGGTGGGATCGTGGTTCATGACGGACCGATTTATCCCCTCGCCCACAATCTGGCCGTCCTTCACGATCACTGCCCCGAAAGGTTCCAGCCCCGGTGTTTCAAGCGCCTCGGCAGACAGCGCGATCGCGCGGCGCAGAAAGGTTTCGTCATACATCTTCAACGGCTCCGTAATTGTCGGTTTCTGCGGCGAAACAGGCCACGCGCCTGTCAAACACATCGGCGCGGCGTTCAGGTCGCTCGCGCTTGCAGCGGTCGAAGGCCAACGGACAGCGCGGGTGAAAACTGCACCCTGGCGGTGGCGCAACCGGCGATGGCACCTCGCCGCCCATCGGGCTGCGATCCCGCTTGGGCGCGTCCAGATCGGGGATCGTGTCCAGCAGCAGGCGCGTGTAGGGGTGCAGCGGGTTTGTGAACAGATCATGCGCAGGCTGGATTTCCACGATGCGGCCCAAATACATCACTGCTATGACATCCGCCATGTGCCGCACCACGCTGAGATCGTGCGAGATGAAAAGATAGGTCAGCCCCATCTCTTTCTGGAGCTTTTTCATCAGGTTGAGGACCTGCGCCTGCACCGACACATCCAGCGCAGAGGTCGGTTCGTCACAGACCAGAAACTCCGGCTCTCCGGCAAGGGCGCGTGCGATGGAAATACGCTGCCGCTGCCCGCCTGAGAACTCATGCGGGAATTTCAGACCGTCCGACGGGGACAGACCGACCGTGCGCAGCAGCTCCTCCACGCGGGCGGTGACCTCAGCATCCGGCGTTTCTGGACGCAGGGTCCGCAACGGCTCGGCGACGATGCGCGCCACGCGCCAGCGGGGATTGAGGCTGGCGAAGGGGTCCTGAAAAATCATTTGCAGGCGATCCCGGTCGCCGTGAAAGCGGATACTGCCACCCGAGGGGGGGTGCAGCCCGGTCACCAGCTTGGCGATCGTGCTCTTGCCGCATCCGGATTCTCCGACCAGCGCGAGGGTCTGTCCGCGCCGGATCAGGAAATCGACACCATCCACCGCGTATAGCGTCTGTCGCGGCTTGCGTTCGATCATCCGATTCAGCCAGGGCGCCGACACATCGAACCTGCGTTCCAGCGCATCCACTTCGAGAATTGCATCGGGCCGGATGGTCATGCGGTTTCTCCTTCCAGTGCAAGCCAGCAGGCGGCGCCGGCCCCGTCGATGCGCGGCACTTCCCGGCGGCATCTTGGCCCGGCCCGGTCGCAGCGCGGATTGAAGGCGCAGCCCGAAGGAATGGCATCCAGACGCGGCATCGACCCCGGGATCATCTGCAATTCCTCGACCTCCTTGCGCAGGCTGGGGATCGATCCCATCAACCCGACCGTATAGGGGTGCTGCGGGCGGCGCACGATGTCCTCCACCGGGCCGACCTCGGCCAGACGTCCCGCATACATCACCGCCACACGGTCGACGGTTTCGGCGATGACACCCATGTCATGGGTCACCAGCATCACAGCCGTTCCCCGCTCCCGGCAAAGGCGTTTCAGCAGCGCCGTGATCTGCGCCTGAATGGACACATCCAGCGCGGTTGTCGGCTCATCCGCCACGATCAATTCGGGCTCTGCGCAGAGCGCAAGGGCAATCACGATCCGCTGCCGCATTCCGCCGGAAAACTGGTGCGGATAATTGTCGATCCGTTCCTCGACGGCGGGAATACCGACCTCTCGCATCAGGTCCAGCGCCCGCGAACGGGCCGCATCGCGGCCAAGGTCGGAATGCAGGCGGATTGTCTCCACCAGTTGATCCCCTACGCGGAACAGTGGGTTCAGCGAGGTCAGCGGATCCTGAAAGATCGCGCCGATCCGGCGCCCGCGGATACGTTCCATCGCGGCGTCGTCCAGCCCGTCGATCCTATCGCCCGACAAGTGAATGCTGCCTTGCGCGATCCGTCCGGGCGGCTCCAGCAGGCCAAGGATCGCAAGGCCGGTCATCGACTTACCCGCCCCGCTTTCCCCCACCACGCCAAGTATCTCGCCCCGCCGGATCTGAAGCGAGATATCGTCGACGGCGGTCAGAATACCCTTTCGGGTTGGAAATTCGACGCGCAGGTTGCGCACGTCCAGCACGATGTCAGTCACGGTTGTCTCCTGTCATAGCTGGGGCGAAAGATGTCCCCGACCGGCGGGTGGCCCGCCGTGCGGTCAGGGTATCGGGCGATCAGACCGTCGAATTGCGCCTGCGCGCGGGCGGCATCCGCCGTCTCGTCGACATCCGGGATCACACCGTCCCGCATCACCGGCCGCCCGTCGATCCAGACGTCGCGCACATCGCGGCCGGAGGTGGCGGTCATCAGTGTTTGCACCGGGTCCGGGGTCTGCAGCGTGTGGCGCAGGTCGATCACGGCGATGTCGGCCTTTGCCCCCGGTGCAAGGCGTCCCAGATCTGACCTGTTCAGCGCCTGCGCCCCGCCAAGGGTGGCCGCGTCGAACATTGCCTCTGACCGGATCGCCTCCATTCCGTCCATCATGCGGGCGGTCATCATGCCGATCTGCATGTTGAGGATCATGTCCGCCGGGAACGTGTCCGTGCCCAGACCGATGTTGATGCCGCGCTCGCGACACTTGGCAAAGCTGTCCAGGGTTTTGCCGTGCCGTCCGGCGACCAGCGGGCAATGCACCAGCGTCGCCTCCGTGTCGGCGATGAGATCAAATTCGGACGCGGTCGCGAACGTGCCATGCGGCAGCAGCCAGTTTTGGCCCAGGGCGCCGATCCTGTCCAGAAATTCGATGGGCGCGCAGCCATGCTGTTCCTTCACCAGCCGGAGTTCGACTGGCGACTGGCAACAATGCTGACGGACTGGCGCCCCCATCTCCGACGCGATGGCCGCGGTGCGCTGCAACAGCGCAGGGGTGCCTGTTTCTATGCGGTCGGGGGCGAACATGGCGCGGATCAACCCACCTGCCGTGCCGTCTATCCGCTTCGCGAAAGCTTCGGCCCGGTCAAGCCCCGCCAGACCGCGCGCTTCGTCATGGATCGCCCGGATATTGCCAGCCTCGTCCGTGACCTGCCCGCCCGTGCGGTAGGCCGGCCCCAGATAGACCCGCAGTCCCAGCGCCTCTGCGGCGGTGGCGGCAGCGTCGAATTCCGCGACGGTTTCCCCCCATTCGCGGTAAAACAGCGAGGCGATCGGCAACGCTGTTGTGATCCCGTTCCGGATCAGATGCGCAAAGGCGTGCCGTTTCTGAAAGGCCAGTTCCTCGGGTGAATACATTTCATAGGGGCCGCGCGCGACATAGCTTTCGGGCCAGACACGGCCCTTTTTCCACGCCGGTCCGTTGTCATAGCCAAGGATCGTTGTATCGAGGTCCGAAAGGGCATCGAGGTCGATGAACCCCGGCGAAATCACCGCCTGCCCGTAGTCGATCCGCGTCGCGACCTCACCGTCGAACGCGGATCCGACATGAAGGACGGCGTCCGCCTCGATCACCACGACGCCATTCTCGAACACCACATGCCGTCCGTCGCGATGCCCGATCACCCAGCGGGCGGTCAACAGGATACGCTGCGCCGTCATGGTGCCTCTATCACGGCCTTGCCGTCCTTCGCGACGATCTGCCCCCCCTTGAGAACCAGCTTGCGCGGGGCGTGGACCGCGACCGTTTCGGCCAACGTCTCGCCCTCGACCAGAACGCAATCGGCCCGGCAGCCGACGTCCAGCCCGTAACCGTCGGTCTCCATGATCGCGGCACCGCCAAAGGTGCAGATGTCCAGCGCCAGTTCGATGTCGTCATCGCGCCGCAGATTGTTGCGCAGGCCGATGAACATCGCCCGTTCCAGCATGTCGCCATTGCCGTAGGGCTTCCAGGTGTCGCGGATACCGTCCGATCCCGACCCGGTCAGGATCCCGTGAGCCTTCAATTCCTTGACCATCGGCGCCGGAGAGGATGCTGGCGCAATCGTAATGATGTGTATGCGATGTTCCGCCAGTTGGTCCTGAAGATCCTTCACATAGGCCCGGTCCATCGCGCCAAGGCAAAAGGCATGGCTGATCGTGACCTTGCCCTGCATGCCAAGTGCGACAGTGCGCGCGATAATCTCTTCCATCGAAAACCCGCCCAGCGCGTCGCGTTCGTGCAGGTGAATGTCGATCGGCTTGCCGTGTTTTTCGGCAAGGCCGAAAATCGCGTCCAGATGGCCCTTGGGGTCATGTTCCATGCCGCAGGGGTCGATGCCGCCAACGACCTCGACCCCGAGTGACAGCGCCTCGTCCATCAGTTCCACCGTGCCGGGCCGGGTCATCATGCCGGATTGCGGAAAGGCGACCATTTCGATGTCAACGAGCCCCGCCAGTTTTTCGCGCGTGGCCATCACCCCCTCGACACCGGCCAGACCGTGAAATGTGTCCACATCCACATGAGACCGGATCTGCGTCGTGCCATGCGAGATCGACAGGATCGCCTGCCGTTCGCTCTGGATCTGCGGATCCAGACCGAGCGAGACTTTCACCTCGCGTTCGTTGTTGATCATGTCGACCAGCCTTGGCCCGACCTCGTTGCGATACCAGGGCAGACCCAGCAGGGATTTGTCCAGATGGGTATGCGCCTCGACCAGACCCGGGATCAGGATATGCCCGCCGCAGTCGATCATCTCTGCCCTCTCGGGCGCCGCCGACGCAAACCGCCCGTCGACGATATGCAGGTCTGTTGCAGGTCCGGACATGGGCCGGACGTTTCGAAGTGTCTTGGCAGTCATCTAATCACCGAAGTTTGGGGTTGAGCGCATCGCGCAGCCAGTCGCCGATCATGTTGACCGACAGGACGATCAGGCACAGCTGAACGGCGGGAAAGACCACGATCCACCACAGTCCGGAAAACAGATATTGGTTGCCGATCCGGATTAGCGTGCCGAGCGAGGGCTGATCGGGCGGCATGCCGACCCCCAGAAAGGACAGCGTCGCCTCCGACAGGATCGCCAGACCGAAATTCAGCGTGGCCGCCACCATGATCGGGGTCAGGCAGTTGGGCAGGATGTGATGCAGCATGATGCGCCACGACTTTACCCGGATCAGTCGGGCGGCCTGCACATATTCCTTGCGCGCCTCCACCATCGCAGAGGCGCGCACCGTGCGGGCATATTGCACCCAGGATGGCACAGCGATGGCAAAGATCAGGATGGGCGCGGCCAGCACATCCCGCAGCCCGGTCGGCAAGGACGCGTTGGCGATGGCGGTGATCAGTATGGCAATCAGGATGAAGGGCATCGACAAGAGGACATCGCCGATCCGCATGATGACATTGTCTGCCCAGCCGCCGAAATATCCTGCGATCAGGCCAAGCGTCAGGCCAACGCTCAGGGCCACGATCACCGAAGCGAACCCGATGATCAGCGAGATCCGCGATCCATAAAGGATCGCCGACAGGATATCGCGTCCCTGCGTATCGGTGCCCAGAAGGTAGGGCCACTGGCCTTGCGCGTCCCAGATTGGCGGAATCTCTGAGTTCCACAGCACCAGAGCGGCGAGATCATATGGATCCTGCGGTGTGATCAGCGGCGCAAGGAAGGCCGAAAGAGCAACCAGCATCAGCAGCCCGACCGCGAATATTGCCGAAGGATGCCCGCGGAACGAATACCACAGATCGCTGTCCCGAAGCTGCGCCCAGCGCGATGGCGGAACCGGCGCGGCCTTGGTCAGGGACGTGGTGTCGGATTTCGCAGTCTTTTCCATCGTCTTTTCCTTGTCAGCCATTCGACCCGCCCGATGCCGCCGTGTCGTCCCGCAGCCTTGGATCGACCCAGGCGTAGGTGATGTCGACGAACGTGTTCAGAACGACGAAGATGAAGGAGACCAGAATGAGATATGCGGCCATCACCGGGATATCGACGAAGGTCACGGCCTGAATGAACAGCAGCCCCATGCCGGGCCATTGAAATACCGTCTCCGTCACGAGAGCGAAGGCGATCAGGTTGCCGATCTGCATTCCGGTCAAGGTGATGACCGGCATCAGGCAATTGCGCAGCGCATGCCGCCACTGCACCCGTTTGATAGGCACACCGCGCGCGCGGGCGAATTTCACGTAGTCGGTGCGCAGCGTTTCCAGCATCTCCGCCCTGACAAGGCGCATCACGAGCGTGATCTGAAACGTCGACAGCGAAATCGCCGGAAGAACCAGCGCCGCCCGGCCTGAGGGCGTCAACAAACCCGTGGACCACCAGCCGATATCGACGGTTTCCCCCCGTCCGAAGGCCGGCAGCCACCCAAGCGTCACGGAAAAGGCAAGGATCAGCAGGATGCCGACCACGAAACTGGGCAGGGACACACCGACGATGGACGTCAACTGCAAGGCGTTCGCAAGCCGGGAGTCGCGGTGCACCGCCGTTATCACCCCCAAGGGGATCCCAACGACAAGCGAAATGACCGTCGCCACAAGCACCAGTTCAAAGGTCGCGGGAAAGCGTTCCTTGATCAGGACCATGACATCCTGCTGATTGCGATAGGAAATCCCGAATTCTCCCTGCACCGCATTCGTCACGAAACGGGTGTATTGCATCACAAGGCCATCGTTCAGGCCCAGACGCTCTCGCAACTCGGCCCGCTCGGCCTGCGTGGCCTGTTCGTTCACCATCATTTCCACCGGATCCCCGAAGAACCTGAAGATAATGAAGGCCAGCAAGGCAACGGCCAGCATGACGAAGGCTGCGTTGGCGGTGCGCTTTATGAGAAAGGCGATCATGTCGGTCTCCGATTGCGCGGCGGCAAAAACAGATTGATGGCCGGACCGCCCTGCGAAAGGCGGCCCGGCACATGCACGGATCAGGAGTCAGGGTTTACCTGAGCAAACCAGAGACGCGGCTTGTTGTCCGGGAAGAGCGGCATTTCCGTGACTTCCTTCGTCACCGCCCAGGCCATCGGTTGCTGATGCAGCGGGACCATGATGTGCTCATCCTTGACGATTTTCAGCGCCTCGGTTTGCAGGGAAAGCCGCTTTTCGAGGTCCAGTTCCATCCCGGCTTGCTGCACGAGCGCGTCAAGCTCCGGGTAGGACCAGCCGCCGAAGTTGAACACCCCGGAGTTGCCTTCCTTGGAGTGGAAGATCTGGAGCAGCGGCGAATATGCGTCCAGCATCGGCAGGGTCGCCCAGCCCTGAACGTAGATATCGGTGTTGCCCTGCGTCCGCTTTGGCATCTGGACGGCGCGCGGCGCCACGTCCAGCTTGGGCGACAGGCCGATCCTGCTCCACATGGAGGCAATCGCCTGGCAGAATTGCTCTTCGTTCACCAGACCGTCGGACAGGCAGCTGAATTCGAATTCCAGTCCTTCGGGCACACCGGCTTCTGTCAGAAGATCCCGGGCCGCATCAGGGTTGAACTCGGGCAAGGCATCCAGTTCCTCGACATATCCCGGGATCGGCGGCGCGATGGTCGCCCCGGCAATCCGCGACTTGCCGCGCATCACGCGCTGATGGATCAGGTCGAGGTCGATGGCCCTGTAGAGCGCCTCGCGGACGTCCACATCGGTGAAGGGGTTCGGCTCCCCTGTGGTCAGCGTCTCGCGGAAGGGAAAGGCGATCATGACGGTGCGCAGATCGACCCCTTCGAGGACGTCGACATTGGGCGCGGCCTCAAGCCGCGGAAGATCCTGCACAGGCGCGTCGTTGGTAAAGTTGATTTCCCCCGACAGCAGGGCGGCCACCCGGGTCGCCGCAGAAGTCACCGGCGAAAATTCGATCCGGTCTAGGTTGTGCTGCGGCTCGTCCCACCAGTCAGGGTTCACCACGAAAACGGTCTTGGCGTCCGGCTGGCGGCTTTCGACGATGAAAGGGCCGGTGCCGTTGGCGTTGTAGGTCGCGTATCCTTCGGCCCCGGCACCGATATCCGTCGGCAACAGAGAGTTGTTTTCCGTCAGCCAAGTCTTGTCGAAGATATGGATGTTGGTCAGGTCATTCAGCAGCAGCGGATAGGTGCCGTTCAGCGTGATATCCACCGTGTAATCATCGACCACCTCAGAGCTGACGTAGGCCGGCAGGTTCCCCTTTAGCGGCGATGTCTCATGGCTCACACGTTGCAGCGAGGCCACGACATCCTCGGCGGTGAGGGCGTTGCCATTGTGAAAGGTGACATCGTCGCGCAGCGTGAAGCGCCACGTGACCTTGTCCTCCAGGATCTCCCAACCCGTCGCAAGGGCCGGTTCGATCTTGAGATCGCGATCGTAGCGGACCAAGCCCTCATAGACATGGTTCAGCACATTGATCGTGAAGCTGTCGCCGTAGGAATAGGGATCGAGAGACCCGATGTCCCGGTTGGCGCCCCATTTCAGAACATTCTCGGCATGCGCCGCCCCGGCAATCCCCAGAATTGCAGCTGACGCGAGCAGCAATGGTTTAAGTTGCATCTTGGCTCTCCCTTTCCATCATGATTGTATCACAACCCCATCCGGATTGGATACGATGTGATATTGATGGACGATACAATTTTTGGAAGCAAGCAAATTGTATCCGATTGACGAGAAAAATTGTATGCGATACTCCAGACGAGGAAAACATAGGCAAGACCAGCATGAGTGAGAGCAAAACAACACTGACGGACGCGGTGCATGATCTGCTGCGCAAGGCCATTATCGAACAGGCTTTGAAGCCGGGGATGCGCCTTCCCGAGGATACGGTGGGCGATCAGTTCGGCGTGAGTCGGACGATTGTCCGTCATGCCTTGGTGCGGCTGGAAAACGAGGGTCTGGTCGTCACGCGCCGCAACAGGGGCGCCTTTGTCGCCGAACCGTCGATGGAGGAGGCACAGCAGATTTTCGAGGTTCGGCGCTGCCTTGAAACAGAAGTCATCAGGATCCTGTGCAATCGCATGCCCCGCAGTGGATACGATCAATTGCAGGCCCATGTGCGCATGGAGCAAAGCTCCAAAGGCAAGGATGGTCCTGTCTCCATCCGCCTTTCGGGCGAATTTCACCTGCTTCTGGCGGAACTGACCGGCAATGACGTTCTTGCCCGCTACGTCCGCGAAGTGGTCCTGCGATGTTCGCTGATCATGTCCATGTATGCGCGCAGCCACTCTTCGGATTGTGCGGTGGACGAACATCTCCAGATAATCGAGGCGCTTCGCAGCCGCGACGCCGACCGGGCCATCGACATCATGGGCCACCACCTGAGCGCGGTTGTGGACCGGGCCGAACTGGCGCCGGAGCAGGCAAGCATCAAGTCGATCCTGTCGCACTATGGACGGGAACTCGCGACATGAGCGGTCCGTCTCCGCATCACACGCTGGATTTCGCGGACCTGAGCGCGCGCGAAGCCTACAAGGTGATGATCGGAACCATCGTGCCGCGCCCGATCGCCTGGGTCACCACGGTGTCGCAAGACGGCGTGATCAATGCCGCGCCCTACTCCTTCTTCAACTGTCTGTCCGCTGACCCGCCGATCCTTGCCCTTGGCGTGGAGAACAAACCCGACAGAACCTTCAAGGATACGGCCTACAACATCCGCATGACGGAATGTTTCACCGTCAACATCGTGGATCGGGCAAATGTCGAGGCGATGTCCGTGACGGCCGCCGGATTCGCCCCAGAGGTGGATGAACTGGAGATTGCGGGACTGACAGCGGTCCCCGGCGAAAAAGTATCCTGCCCCCGGATCGCGGAGGCACCGGTTTCCTTTGAATGCGAGCGTTATCTGGGAATCGAGGTCAGTTCCGCAAGGGAAATCATTCTGGGGCGCATCGTCATGGCGCATGTGCGCAGCGATATCATTGACCCGACGACATTCTATTCCGACCACAAGCGCCTTGACGCAATCGGACGCATGGGCGGCGACGGCTACTCCGGGACGTTGGACTACTTTGATCTGGCAACGCCAAAAGCCGACGATCTTCTGTACAAACGTCATGCCCCTGCCGGATCCGACCCCGACTGATTTGACCGCCCATGGACACGGATCGGTGTCTTTGGCCGGCGTTGCATGGGCACCGTTTTGGCACGCGCCGGGCTGAGGCAGAATTAGGCGCCCCGAACCGGCTTTTAAGCGCCCTCGTTCCAATCAGCGGATCTGCGCAACCTGGCTCCGCCCCCAAGACCACACCTTGCGAAAAAGCCCTCACGGACAGGCCGGGTTCATGCGCAGCGCGATGGTTTTCGCTTGCTGCGCGGACGTCAGGACGTGCTGTCACCCTCACCGACAGATGTCTTCATCACATCATAGGCCCCGTCGATATCACACTTCAGCGCAATGGAGGCAGCCTCCGGATCCCGCGCAGAGATCGCGTCGAACATTTGCCGGTGCTGGAGGTTCGACACACGGTAATGGCCGGACCGTTGCAGCAGATGGAACTGCGGATTGATCCGGAGCCACAGCGTCGAGATGATCTCGAGCAGCATCGGTGACCCTGCCTGCCCATAAATCGCAAAATGGAACCGGTAGTTTGCGTGGATGAATTCCTTGGCGAGACCCGCCGACTCCGCCTCTTCCATCGCGACCAGCAAGGCTTCCAATCTCTTGAGAAAGCCGTCGTCCGCCGCAGCAACCGCCCAGCGAACCGCGGTCGTCTCGACCTCCAGTCGGACCCGCCGCAAATCGGTCAGATCCGCCAATCCCAGACGCGGAACGCCGATCGACCGTCCCGACACGACCCGCAGCGCACCAAGCGCCATCAAGCGGGAGATGGCCTCGCGCACCGGCATCGGGCTGACGTCAAGCGCCTTGGCAATTGTCGCAACAGTCACGGTTTGTCCCGGCGCAAGATCGCCCTGAAGAATCAGGTCGCACAGTTGCTCGTGAACCCGCGACTGCAGGGTCTCTCGCTTTAACGGAGTCACGCTTTCGAACATGTCATTCGGTCCTTCGCACGCAGGGGCAACTATACAGGAACGCCTCCAATGAAAACATCTTTTGACTTTTGATCAAAGATATAAGATCGTGGAATGGCAGCACCGGCCCGGAAGAGGCCGCAAATCCTTGGGAGGACACATGTTCAAAACATTCTTGACGGGCGCGGCCTGCGCCTCGGCCCTGATCGCCGGAGCCGCGCAGGCTCAGGACGAGCCCTATGACATCTATCTCTCGATGAGTTACATCGGGAACGACTGGCAGGCAGAGGCCTCGAACATGATCAAGGCGCTGGCGACCAGCGCCGATTACGAGGACCGCGTCGACCTCAAGGTTCAGGTGGCCGGCCCGAATGCGCAGCGTCAGATCCAGCAGATCAACGCCATGGTGCAGGCCGGCGCCGACGCGATCGTCGTCTATCCGATCTCGCCCACGGCCCTGAACAGCGTGGTCAGAAGCGCCTGCAACCGGGGTGTGACCGTTGTTGCCTATGACGGTGAGATAACCGAACCCTGCGCCTACAACGTCACCATCGATCAGACGGCTGCCGGACGGTTGACCGCGGAATGGCTGGTCGACCAACTGGATGGCGAGGGCGACATCATCGCGGTGACCGGCGTGCCCGGAACCTCCGTCGATACTGCGCGCACCAACGCGGCGATGGAGGTCTTCGGCCAGCATGACGGGATCAATGTCGTCGGCGAGGCCGTCGGCATGTGGAGCCAGGCCGTCGCGCGAACAGAGCTGAACAAGCTCATGGCGACCCGGGACTGGTCGGACATCGACGGGCTGTGGATGCAGGTTGGCTGCTACACCGCAAACGCGATGCAGCTTGAGGCGGGCATCGCGCCCGAAGACCTGCTGCCCTGCGCTGGCGAAGGGTCCAACGGCGGGCGCATCCAGATGCTGCCGGCAGGGGCCGAAGTGGAAGGCGCCTCAAGCCCCTACATGCCGATGGGTGCGCCGCGGATCTCCTACGCCGCGCCGCCCTATTCCGGGGCCATGGCGCTGAAGCTGGCCGTGGATATTCTCGACGGCAAGGAGGTCGACAAGCTTACGGAACTGCCACTGCCGCTGATCACCAACGAAACGATCGAACTGTGCCAGACGGGCAGCTGGGAGGAACAAGAGGCCGGGTGCAATGTGTTCCAGCCGAGCCTTGTGTCGAACCCGGGCTGGTTTGCCTCGATCTTTTCCGCGGAACTGCCTCAGCTTGGTCTGACCGCGGCTTTGGTCGGGCAGCCGGAATACTGAATACGCCATCTTGGCTCCGGCGGTGTGGCACCGCCGGAGCCGGTTGAATATCTCCCAGATCCAGAAGGGCCGCCATGTCCTCGCATCGCGAAGCCGCGCCTGCGGTCGACGTCTCCGGCCTGACCAAGGCCTATGGACCGACCGTGGCCAACAGCGACGTCAGTTTCTCGGTATCGGCCGGTTCGGTTCATGCGCTTCTGGGCGAGAACGGTGCCGGAAAATCCACCACGATGAAGCTCCTTTCGGGCCTTGTCCGGCCGGACCATGGCACGATCAGGATAAACGGTCAGGACTTCCGCCCGAAGAATGCCCGCGAAGCGCACGCCTGCGGGGTTCAGACGGCTTTTCAGGAACTTACGCTAGTGCCGGATCTGACGGTGCTGGACAATATGCTCTTGCCCCGCGCCCCATGGACTCTGCTTGGCACGTTGAACCGTGCCCGTGTCCGGCGCGAGGTGACCCAGCATTTCACATCGCTTGATCTGGATGTCGATCTCGATGCGCTGGCAGAGACTCTGAACCTTGCCACGCGGCAAAAGATCGAGATCGCGCGCGCCCTGTATCGCCGCCCGTCGATCTTGCTGCTGGACGAACCCACCTCTGCGCTGTCGGGCAGCGACGTCGATTGGCTTGGCCGCATCATTGCCGATGCGAAGGCGCAGGGCATCACCGTTCTCTTCATCTCGCACCGGCTACCGGAGGTCCGCGCCTTTTGCGACACGCTGACCATACTGCGCAATGGCAAGTCGATCCGCTCCGTCCGGGTGGAGGAGGTCACCGACGAAGAGGTCGTCGAAATGATCATCGGGCGCTCTGTCGAAAACGCCTTTCCGCCCCGCCGCCCCGTCCGGGATCGCTCTGGCGAGACACCGTTGCTGGCCACAAGGGGACTCGCGGCAGGGATCAAGCTGCGAGATCTGGACTTGTCGCTGCACAGCGGCGAAATCCTCGGCATCGCTGGATTGCAGGGCATGGGACAGGAGGCCCTGTTCCCGGCCCTGTTCGGCGAAGAACCGATCAAGGCCGGTCACATGGAACTGGATGGAACACCTCTCCATCTTCGGTCTGCCGCCGACGCGCTGGATCCTTCGGTGGCCATCGGACTTGTCCCGGAAGAACGCAAGACCGAAGGGCTGTTCCTGAAACTTTCCGGGCGGCAGAACGCGACGCTACCGGTGGTTGGCCGGTTTCATCGCGGGCCCCTTCTGGATGAGACGGCAGAGGGTCGTGCAGCGGCGGGGGCCTTTGCCGCGGTCGAGATCGACCAGCGGGCGCATTACCTGCCCGCCGGGGCCTTTTCGGGCGGGAACCAGCAAAAGATCGTCATTGCAAAATGGCTTGTCGCGCAAAGCCGCATCCTGCTGCTGTTCGACCCGACACGCGGCATCGACGTCGGCACCAAGGAGCAGATCTACGGATTGCTGCGCGCCTTCGCGGATGCGGGCGGTGCCGTGCTGTTCCATTCCACCGAGATCCCCGAACTCGTCCATCTCTGCGACCGGGTCGGCGTGCTCTACGAAGGACGTCTGAGCCGCTGGCTGGAGGGTCCGGCCCTGACAGAGGGCGCGATCATGCAGGAAACGCTGGGCGGGACCGATCCCCTTGCGCAGAAGATGGCCCGGGAGGCACGGATATGAGCGGCGAGGCGCCGAGACAAGGCGCATCACGCGCCAACATGGCATCAAACGGGATGGCCCGCGCGATCAGGACCGCACGGCGCGGACAGGCCGTGGCCGTGGCCGCGCTGGTCTTCCTGGGTCTGATGTGGCTGAACGCCGCGCTCAGCCCCTACCCACTCAGCTATTTCGACATCTCCTTTCTGTCGAGCGGCGGCGCCACGACGGCCATCGCGGCGGCGGGCCAGACATTGGTCATCCTCTCGGGAGGCTTCGATCTGTCGGCAGGTGCGGTGGTGTCGCTGGTCAATGCGGTGCTCGCGACCTCCATGGATCCGACCAACATGGAGGCCTCCGTGCCCCTGTGGACGATGGTGGGCATCGGGATCGGTGCCTGCGTCGGTGCCGTGAACGGGTTCTTCGTGGCGGTGATGCGCCTGCAACCCATCGTTGTGACCCTGGCGGTCATGTTCATCGTTCAGGGCCTCACGCTGCTGGTCATGGACACGCCCGGTGGATTTGTCTCTCCGTCGCTGGGCATGGTTTATCTGGGTGATGCGATCCCCAACCTTCTGCCTGCGCCCCTCGCGTTGCTCATGGTGCTGGTGGTCCTGTGGCTGTGGCTGAAGCGGACGTCCTGGGGTGTGACGCTGTATGCGGTCGGAAGTGATCCGGAAGCGGCCCATGCCACCGGCCTTCGGACCCGAACGACCCTTTTCATGACCTATGTGCTGGCCGGTGGGCTTTACGGGTTGGCGGGCGTCTTTGTCAGTGCGCAGACCGGATCGGGCGATCCTTTGGTCGGCAATTCGCTGTTGCTGCCAACCTTTGCCGCGGTGGTCATCGGCGGCACGCGGCTGGGCGGCGGCAAAGGGGGTGTGATTGGCACGATCCTTGGCGCCTACATCCTGATGATCGTGGTGAACCTGCTGCTGTCCCTGAATGTTTCGGCCTATTATTCCACCATCGCGGAAAGCGCGGTGCTGCTGCTTGCGGTTCTGGCGGGGTCACTGTCAGCGAACAGCGTCCTGTCGCGACGGCTGCGGGATCTGCTGTCCTCGGTCAATGCGCGCCGCTTGGGGCAACTGGCCTCTCAACGGCCCGCAAAAGACCGTCGGCTGACCTTCACGCCACCCTCCGCGACCGCGCCAAGGGTCTTTTTCCTGCAAAAGCATGGCCACATGCTGCGCTATGCCCTGCCGGCTTACATGTGTCTCATACTGGTGCTGATCGTCACGCAATTCGTTCTGGGCAACGTCTTTGCAAACCTCCGCTACTGGGATTCGCTGCTGGTTCTGTCGAGCTTTCTTGCCATTCTTGCGCTGGGACAGGGGGCGGTGATCCTGACCGGGGGTCTGGACCTGTCGATCCCCTGGGCAATCGCGTTGTCGGGCGTCCTGCTGACAGGCCTTGTCGGCGGTCAGGATGCCGCGCTCTGGACAGCCGTGCCTGTCGTATTGCTGGTGGCAGCCACCGTAGGATTGCTCAACGGGCTTGGGGTCGTGGCATTGGGCCTGTCCCCGATCGTCGTCACGCTTGCCATGAACGGTATCCTTCAAGGGGTGGCGCTGATCTGGTCAGGCGGAACGCCTGCGGGCTTTGCGCCGCCTGCCCTGCGCTGGTTCATGACAGGCAAGTTTCTGGGGATCACGCCGGTGATCTTCTTCATGATTGTCTTTGTCACGCTCGCCATCCTGTTGCTGGGGCGCACCGCCTTTGGGCGCCGGGTCTACGCGGTGGGCAACAGTGCGCTTGCCGCGCGGCTTTCCGGCGTCCGCACCGGGCGCGTGATCATTTCTGTCTATGTTCTGTCGGCCCTTTGTGCGGCCCTTGTGGGGATCCTGCTGGCGGGGTTTTCCGGGCAGGCCAGCCTTGGCATGGGCGACGACTATCTGCTGCCCTCGATCGCCGTCGTGGTCGTTGGTGGCGCGCTTATCACTGGCGGCAGGGGTCATTACGCAGGCATGCTGGGGGGCGCGGTTCTCTTGACCGCGCTGCAAATGCTGCTTGCCGGGACAGCACTGCCCATCGCATTCCGCGCCGTGTTCTTTGGACTGGTGATCCTGGCGGCGGTGATTGCGCTGCGCGATTGAAGGAGACGAGACATGACAAACATGACCCTACCGGGCCTTGACGGGCTTCGGGTTGCCATCACCGCCGGGGCCGGAGGCATCGGCCTGTGCATTGGCCGGGCGCTGGCCAGACAAGGGGCAAGAATCGCCATCTGCGACGTGGATGCGGATGCGCTTGCCACCGCCGAAAAGGAGCTGGGCGCAGAGGTTGCGGCCCTCGCCGACGTGTCGGAGGAGACGCAGGTGGCGGCCTTCTTCGAAAAGATCGCGGCGACGATGGGGGGACTGGACGCGCTCGTGAACAACGCGGGGATCGCCGGGCCGACCGGCGGGGTAGAGGACATCACCGCCGCTGACTGGCGGCGCTGCATCGATATCTGCCTGACCGGTCAATTCCTGTGCACGCATCACGCGGTGCCGATGTTGAAGGCGGCGGGCGGCGGGGCAATCGTCAATATCTCCTCTGCCGCGGGACGGTTCGGATATGCCTACCGCACGCCTTATTCCTCTGCGAAATGGGGGATCATCGGCTTTACCCAATCGCTCGCCAAGGAGCTGGGCCCCTCCAACATCCGCGCCAACGCGATCCTGCCCGGGATCATCGAAGGGCCGCGCATGGAAGGCGTCATCGCCGACCGGGCCGAACAGACCGGCGTGACCCATGAGGCGATGAAGGCCGATTATCTCAACCGTATCTCGCTGCGCCGGATGACCCCGCCAGAGGACGTGGCGGACATGGCCACATTCCTGATCTCGGATGCGGGTCGAAACCTGTCGGGGCAAAGCTTCCCCGTCGACGGCAATGTGGAGGCGTTGTGATGGCTGGAACCATATCTGTCGCCTGCGTCGGAGCAGGCCTGATCGGACGATCCTGGGCGATGGTCTTTGCCCGCGCGGGTCACGATGTGCGCCTGTGGGACGCCAAGCCGGAGGCTGCCGGCGACGCCCGCGCGTTTTGCGCCAAGATGCTGCCGGAGTTGGAAAAGCTGGGTCTGATCGACAGCCCGGCGGATCAGGTGCTGGCCCTCATCCGACCTGTCGAAACGCTGGAAGAGGCGCTGGACGGTGCCCTGCACGTTCAGGAAAGCACGTTTGAGGACATCGACGTGAAGCGCGAGATTTTCGCGACGCTGGACGCCCTTGCCGGGCCGGATACGGTGCTGGCATCATCGTCTTCCGCGCTGCTGCCCTCGGCCATTTCCGAGGGGCTGGAGGGGCGGCACAGGGCGATGGTGAATCACCCGATCAACCCCTCCTACCTTGTGCCTGCTGCGGAGCTGGTCCCCGCCCCATGGACCGACAAGGCACTGATGACGCGCACGGCAGAGATGCTGCGCGGCGCCGGGATGCAGCCCATCGTCATGCAGCGCGAAATCGACGGCTTCGTGATGAACCGGATGCAGGGGGCGCTGCTGCATGAGGCATTCCGTTTGGTGGCGGATGGGTATGCCAGTGCCGAGGACGTCGATATCGGTATCCGGGAGGGGCTCGCGCTGCGCTGGTCGTTCATGGGGCCGTTCGAGACCATCGACCTGAACGCGCCCGGCGGCGTGCGCGACTATGTCGAACGTTATGCCGGGATCTATGACGACATGGCCGGGTTGCCCGCCGCCGACTGGCGCGGCGAGGCTCTGGACAGGATAGAGGCGGTGCGCCGCGCGGCCCTGCCGAAGGAAGATCTTGCAGAGCGACAGACATGGCGTGACCGTCGGCTGATGGCGCTTGCCGCCCAGAAACGCCGAGCCGCCAACGAAATAGGAGAATGACCCCATGCCAGCCCCCGACAAGGTGATCATCACCTGCGCCGTCACCGGCGCGATCCACACCCCGACGATGTCGGACCACCTGCCGATCACGCCCGATGAAATCGCCGCGGCCGCCATCGGCGCGGCAGAGGCCGGTGCGGCCATCCTGCATCTGCACGCCCGCGACCCCCAGACCGGCAAACCCGACCAGAGCGCCGAGGCCTTCGCGCCCTTTCTTGGCCGGATCAAGCAGGCCACCAATGCGGTCGTGAACATCACGACCGGCGGGTCGCCCTACATGACGGTGGATGAGCGCACCAAACCTGCGGCGAAATGGCAACCGGAGGTCGCCTCACTAAACATGGGATCCATGAACTTCGGCTTCTTCCCGCTTCTGGCGAAATACAAGGAGTTCAAGCATGCTTGGGAGCGGGACCACCTCGAAGGGTCGCGCGATCTGGTTTTCCGCAATTCGTTCAAGGACATCGAATACGTTCTGGACACCTGCTACGGCAACGGCACGCGGTTCGAATTCGAATGCTACGACATCTCGCATCTCTACAACCTTGCGCATTTCGCGGATCGCGGACTGGTGAAACCGCCATTCTTCGTCCAGTCCGTCTTTGGCCTGTTGGGGGGGATCGGCACCCACCCGGAGGACGTCATGCACATGAAACGCACCGCGGACCGCCTGTTCGGATCGGATTTCCGCTGGTCCGTTCTTGGCGCCGGCAAGGACCAGTTCCGCATCGCCACGCAGGCAGTGTCGATGGGCGGCAATATCCGTGTCGGACTTGAGGACAGCATCTGGATCTCCCGTGGCAAACTGGCCGAAAGCAACGCCCAGCAGGTCACGAAGGCACGCAACCTCGTCGAGGGGCTCGGGCTGGAGATCGCGACGCCCGAAGAGGCACGGGAAATGCTCGCGCTCAAGGGTGGCGACGCGGTGAATTTCTAGGGAGGAGTGGACATGCAGATCGACATATTGCTGGACGTCAAGACAACCCTCGGCGAAGGGCCGGTCTGGGATGTGGACCAACAGCGGCTCTACTTCATCGATTCGATGGACGGGCGGGTTTTCCGCTGCACCGCCGACGGGACGGAGTTGCGCGCCTGGGATGTGCCCGGAAAGATCGGGTCAATGGCGCTGCGCAAGGACGGCGAGGGCGCGATCGTGTCGCTGGACAAGGGGTTCTGGCTGCTGGATTTCAAAACGGGCGATTGCGACCTTTTGCATGATCCCGAACCGGACATGGCGGAAACCCGCATAAACGACGGTAAATGTGACCGTGCCGGACGGTTCTTTGCTGGGTCCATGGACACGATGGAGGAAGGGCCGAAAGGGTCGCTTTACCGGGTCGATCCCGACATGAGCGTAACAAAGGTCGAACAGGGGATCATCTGTTCGAACGGGCCCTGTTTCAGCCCCGATGACAAGACATTTTACTTCACCGACACATGGACCGGCGAAGTCTGGGCCTATGACTACGACATTTCCAGCGGCGAGATTTCCAACCGCCGCACCTTTGCCAAGGTGGATACGTCGAACGGTGGCGCGGCGGACGGGGCGACCGTGGACGCGGAGGGCTATTACTGGATGGCGCTGGTCTATGATGCCCGGCTGTGCCGATTTGCGCCTGACGGAACGCTCGACCGCGAAATCGACATGCCGGTGAAAAAGGTCACGTCGGTCCAGTTCGGCGGGCCGGATCTGGATGTGCTCTACGTCACCTCCATGGCAAAGCCCCCCTTGCCACGTTTCCCCGGCGATGGTGTGAAGCGCGGCAGCCTCTTCGCGATCACCGGACTGGGCGTGCAGGGGGTCCCCGAGCCGCGGTTCGGCGGCTGATCCCGGCCGAAAGGCGCGGTCCGTCCAGCGCCGCCCCTGTCTTGGCGCCAGGGGCGGCCGCCCCCTTGGTGCATCGGGCCGCCAGACCCCCGACAAGCCGGGCGCGCGGTCGGACAGGCCCAAGAGATATTTTACAAAGGCCATTGCAGGATCACTGGTGTGCCATCATCTTCGGATGATTGGCACTCCGGTGTGGCGAGCGCCAAGACCCTTTCGACCATCGCCATGCGCTCTCGGAACTCCAGGAAGGAGCATTTCCGTGCCGTTCAGCATGTTTCAAGACCCTGTCCGCGACCATGGAACAATAGGACATCTCGGATCGTTTTCCGCTCCGATCCCCTTTACGGCCATGCAGGACGGGTCGACGGAGGCCTTGATCGCTTTGCGCGACAGCCTGAGCGTCAGGGCGCGGCGACGTTATGGCAAGTCCTTCAAGACAGATAGTGAGACTATGTTTCACCAATTGTTTGGCCCCGGGACCGCTCTCCATGGCGGTATCCCCCTGATCATGAAGGAGCGCGGCATTCTCGGCATTGTGGCCTGAGAAAGACGTCTACGCCCTTATCCCATGTTCAGGAGACCACCTTCATGTCAGCCAAAGAAGTCAAATTCAGCACCGACGCCCGCCACCGCATGCTGAGAGGCATCAATACCCTCGCCAATGCGGTCAAGGTCACACTGGGCCCGAAGGGCCGCAATGTGATCTTGGAAAAATCCTACGGCGCCCCCCGGATCACCAAGGACGGCGTGACCGTCGCCAAGGAGATCGAGCTTTCCGACAAGCTTGAAAACATGGGCGCGCGAATGGTCCGCGAGGTCGCCTCCCGCACCAATGACGAGGCCGGCGACGGCACGACAACGGCCACGGTTCTGGCGCAGGCCATCGTCCGGGAGGGCATGAAAGCCGTCGCCGCCGGAATGAACCCCATGGACCTCAAACGCGGGATCGACATGGCCGTCACTTCGGTCGTTGGTGAAATCAAGGGAATGTCACGTCCTGTCGGTGACAGTGACGAAATTGCCAAGGTGGGCGCCATCTCGGCCAATGGCGACACAGCGGTCGGACGGCAGATCGCCGATGCGATGGCGAAGGTCGGCAACGAAGGGGTAATCACCGTCGAAGAAAACAAGGGGCTGGAAACCGAAACCGAAGTGGTCGAAGGCATGCAGTTCGACCGTGGATACCTTTCGCCCTATTTCGTGACGAACCCGCAGAAGATGAGTGTGGAACTCGAAGACTGCGTCATTCTGCTGCATGAGAAAAAGCTGACGTCGCTACAGCAGATGGTTCCGCTGCTCGAAGCGGTGATCGATGCGGACAAGCCACTCCTGATCGTCGCGGAAAGCATCGAGGGCGAAGCCCTGGCAACGCTGGTCGTCAACAAGCTGCGCGGCGGTCTGAAAGTAGCCGCTGTGAAGGCGCCCGGATTTGGCGATCGCCGCAAGGCGATGATGGAGGATCTGGCCATTCTGACCGGTGGACAGCTCATTTCGGAGGAGCTGGGCATCAAGCTGGAAAATGTAACGATGGCCATGCTCGGATCCGCGCGGAAGATCCTGATCACCAAGGATGACACGACGGTCATTGACGGTGCCGGCGAAAAAGACGCGATCGCGGCGCGCGTCACCCAGATTCGCGCACGGATCGAGGACACGACTTCGGAGTATGACAAGGAAAAGTTGCAGGAACGGCTGGCAAGGCTGGCGGGCGGCATCGCCGTGATCCGTGTCGGCGGCGCGACGGAGATTGAGGTCAAGGAGCGCAAGGACCGGGTCGACGATGCCCTGAACGCGACCCGTGCGGCGGTTCAGGAGGGGATCGTGCCCGGTGGCGGCGTCGCGCTGGTTCATGCCGGACGGATCCTTGCCGATCTGACAGGCGCGAACGCCGAGCAGACTGCCGGCATCCAGATCGTGCGCCGCGCCGTTCAGGCGCCCCTTCGGCAGATTGCCCAGAACGCCGGCGTCGACGGCTCGGTCGTCGCGGGCAAGGTTGTTGAAAGCACCGATCCGGCCTTTGGCTATGACGCACAGACGGAAACCTACGGGGACATGCTGAAGGCCGGCATCATCGACCCGACCAAGGTCGTGCGCATCGCGCTTGAAAACGCGGCTTCGGTCGCGGGCTTGCTGATCACGACGGAGGCAATGATCGCGGACAAACCGCAAAAGTCCGGCGCGGGGCGCGGCATGCCGGAAATGGACGATATGGACGGGTTCATGTAGGCGGCCGGACCGCCGCAGCGCGCGGCCGGTCGGGATACGACGCAACCGACCGGCCCCGGGAATTTCGCGTCGAGCAAGAGCATCAAAACCCCTTTGAATGGAGACACGAAAATGTCCAAGGGCGACAAGAACCGCGGAAACAAAGAAGCCAAGAAACCGAAGAAGGTGAAGGAAAAGGTTCTCGCCACGGCGGATTTTGCCAAGGGCAAGACACCGGTCAGCATCGGCGAAAACAAGAAGAAGTGACCGGATCCTCCGGACCCGTGTGACCGCTGTCACACCGGGTCCATTCGCCGATCGTATCGCCCTGCCCCAACAGGGCGATGCGTCTATTCCCGGTTTGTCCGGCATGGCTCTGTCCTTGAGCGCCTCACCGTCTGCCCAGGAACCCGCCACGCAAGTCGACTTTTGCGACCGCATGGCCCGCGCGATTTGGACCTTTGGGGACTACGAGACTTACCTTTTCGCAGCGCCTCGCCTGCTTCTGAAGCGAAAAAAGCGATCCTCGGTTTTTCAGACTTTGCCCGAACCGTTGTCAAGACCCCGGACGCCTCGGCGTTCGACGACCGGAGCCGGCGTCTCCGCGCCTTCCGTAGGTATCCCGAACCTTGCAAAGATAGTTTCGCTTCGCTACTATATGCGCATGGTCATCCGAAATCAATTGCCGGATCGCATTGCCGAACTGATTGTCCACCTCGGGCGCGCCGCCCGCTGTGAGGATGCGCGGTCTGGTCTGACGTCGGCCCAATGGACCTGCCTGCGGTTCTTCGCGCGGGCCAACGGCAGCACCCGCACCCCCTCCGGTTTTGCCGATTTTCAGGCGACGACACGCGGCACCGCATCGCAGATCATCAAGACCCTTGAGACGGATGGCCTGATCGCCCGGCAGCGTTCAGCTCGCGACCGGCGCAGCGTGCGGTTCGACCTGACCGAAAAAGGCCGCAGGATGCTGCGACAGGATCCACTGGGCGATGTGATCGGCGTGATTGGCGAACTTGAACATGACGAGCGGGAGCAGTTTCTGGGCACGCTGTCGCGCCTGTCGACCTCGCTTGCGGATCTTCGGGATGTGGCCGCCTTCGGCACCTGCGGCGGCTGTCACCATTTCACACCGGCGCCCGCCGGCGACAGCGGCTATTGCGCCTGCATGACCGCGGAACTGGCCGCGGATGAAATCGACAAGCTTTGCG
>CAZRZN010000015.1:0-36439 GCA_964604565.1 uncultured Rhodobacterales bacterium | reverse complement strand
CGCATCATCAGCACCTGACATTCCGGATCGCCAAAGCGCACGTTGTATTCCACCAGACGCGGTTGCCCCTTGTCGATCATCAGACCGACGTAAAGGACACCCTGATATGGCGTGCCCCGACGCACCATTTCCGCCATGGTGGGCCTCACGATCGCCTCCAGCGCTTTTTGCGTGACCGCATCCGTCATCACCGGCGCGGGCGAATAGGCGCCCATGCCCCCGGTGTTTGGGCCGGTGTCGCCCTCACCGATCCGCTTGTGATCCTGCGCGGTGCCGATGGGCAGGCAGGTCTCGCCATCGACCAGCACGAAAAAGCTGGCCTCTTCGCCCTGCATGAACTCCTCGATCACCACTTCGGCGCCTGCGCCGCCGAATTTGCCGGCGAACATCTCGTCGACAGCAGCCTCGGCCTCGGCGATGGTCTCGGCGATGATCACCCCCTTGCCCGCCGCTAGTCCGTCGGCCTTAACCACGATCGGGGTGCCCGTCGCGCGGATATGGGCCTTGGCGGCGGCCGCGTCCGTGAAATGGCCGTAGGCGGCGGTTGGGGCTTGAACCGCATCGCAGATTTCCTTGGTGAACGCCTTGGAAATCTCCAGACGCGCGGCCTGCGCTGAAGGCCCGAAGACAAGGATACCCGCATCGCGCAGGCGGTCGGAGACCCCAGCGGCCAGCGGGGCCTCCGGTCCGACGATGACGAGATCTATGGCGTTTTCGCTGGCAAACTCGGCCACAGCGCCGCCGTCCTCGATGTCGAGCCGCGCGCATTCGGCGATCTGCGCGATGCCCGCGTTGCCCGGGGCAACGATCAGCTTGTCACACTTGGGGTTTTGCAGGGTGGCCCATGCAAGGGCATGTTCGCGGCCGCCACCGCCGAGAATGAGGATGTTCAAGGCTGCTCTCCTTGGTTCGGGGTCCGGGGGCGCTGTCCCCGTCGCGGCAAGCCGCAACTTCCCAGAGGTCATAAAGGCCGGAAGATACCGGTGTTCGGGTTTTCTGCCGCTCACCGGTCGTTTAAGGTCGCCGGAACACAAGGGCAAGCGAGGCGGCATGGATCTGATCGACGAAGGCCCCCCGGGCAATACACCGGAATACAGCGTCAGCGAGCTGTCGGGCGCGGTCAAGCGCACGATCGAGGGTGAATTCGGCCATGTCCGGGTGCGCGGCGAACTGGGCCGCGTATCCCGCCCGCGTTCCGGCCATGTCTATCTGGACCTCAAGGACGACAAGTCGGTGATTTCAGGGGTCATGTGGAAAGGCGTGGCCGCGCGCCAGCAGACCCAGCCCGAGGAAGGCATGGAAGTGATCGCGACCGGGCGGATGACCACCTTTCCCGGGCAATCCAAATACCAGATCGTGATTGAGGAGATCCGCCCTGCCGGGGCGGGCGCGCTGATGGCGATGCTGGAAAAGCGCAAGGCGCAGTTGCAGGCCGAAGGGCTGTTCGCGGCGGACCTCAAGAAACGCCTGCCCTATCTGCCGGACGTGATCGGGGTGGTCACCTCGCCCTCCGGTGCGGTGATCCGGGACATCCTGCACCGCCTGCGCGAACGATTTCCGCGCAGGGTGCTCATCTGGCCGGTGGCTGTGCAAGGTGCCTCTTGCGCGCCCGAGGTGGCGCGCGCCATCGAAGGCTTCAACCGCATGACGCCGGGGGGCAAGCTCCCCCGGCCCGATCTGCTGATCGTGGCACGCGGTGGCGGGTCCGTGGAGGATCTCTGGGGCTTCAACGAGGAAATCGTGGCACGGGCCGCGGCGGCATCGGAGATCCCACTGATTTCCGCGGTCGGCCATGAGACCGATACGACGCTGATCGATTTCGTCGCGGACCGGCGCGCCCCGACCCCGACAGCAGCGGCGGAACTGGCGGTGCCCGTCCGGCTGGACCTGCTAGGCACCGTGGGCGACCACGGCGCGCGGATGACCCGGGCCATGGGGCAACGGCTGGAGACACGCGGCCAGCGGTTGCGCGACCTCGGGCGCGCCCTGCCCCGGCCAGAGGAATTGCTGGACGGTCCCCGACAACGGCTGGACGTCATGGGTGAAAGGCTGCCGGCGGCCTTGCGCCGGCTGGTCGATCAGCGGCGCCTCGCGCTCTCGGAACGCACCGGAAGCCTGCGCCCCTCCGTGCTGAGCCGCGCCGTCAGCGTGGAGCGTGGCCGCGTCGACGACAGGGCGTCCCGTCTTGCGCCCGCACTGGCCCGACTGGTGGCGGCGCGCCGCGAGGCGCTGGGACGGCGCGCGGACCGGCTGAGCCTGCGGCCCATAGCTCGCGAGATCGCCGCGCAGGCCGATCGGTTGGCCACCCTGTCGCGACGGCTGGACGAGGGCCATGCCGCGCGGCTGGCCGAATTGCGCAACCGGCTGGAGGCGCTGGACCGCCTGCGCGAAACGCTGGGCTACCGCGAGACGCTGCGGCGCGGCTACGCGGTTGTGCGCGGCGACGGACAGGTCGTGACGACCAAGGCAGCCGCGGAAACCGCCACAGGCCTCGAGATCGAATTTGCCGATGGCTCGCTGAGACTTGGCGGACGATCCTCAGACCGGAAACCCAAGACAAGAAAACCGCCCGAACAGGGTAGCCTGTTCTGAAACACCGCATGAAATATGCGCCCCGAACGCGGGCAGGGTTTCCTTTTGTGCTGCACTCGCATAGGGTTTTCTGCAATGCACCAATGCCGGAGGAGGAGAGCCTGTGGCCGAGAGTCAAAAGCCGCTTCTGATCAAGCGATATGCAAGTCGGCGGCTCTATAACACCGAGACCTCCGATTATGTCACGCTTGAAGATATTTCGGGTTTCATCCGCGATGGGCGGGATGTTCAGATCATCGATCTGAAATCCGGCGATGACCTGACGCGGCAATATCTGCTTCAGATCGTCGCCGAGCACGAGAGCAAGGGCCAGAGCGTCCTGCCGATCAACGTGCTGACGGACCTCGTGCGATCCTACACCACGCATGCCACCTCGGCGGTGCCGCAGTTTCTGGCGGCAAGCTTTGACATGTTTCGCGACAGCCAATCGAAATGGCTGGAGAACGTGAATTCGATGAACCCGATGGCCAAGGGGCTGGAGGCCATGCAGGCGCAGCAGGATGCGTTTCTCAAGGCCATGAAACGCCCCGGCGGCGGGGCGGAGGGCGAAACCCCGGTCTCTGAAAGCAAGGAAGACCTCGAAGCGATCAAGCGCCAGTTGTCCGATCTTCAGAACAAACTGTCGAAAATGGACAAGTAGACCGCGCGGGCGGGTCCATTCCCGGCGCTCGGCGTGGGTCCGTCCGGTTCGGAACACCGCACCGGCGCGTCGGATCGCGGAGAAGCCTGTTTCGAAAATCGCGCCTCAGGATCAGCCCCGTTTGGCCGGCGTGATCACTTCGGTGTCCGTCACGATGAGATCCAGAGGCTGGTCCGTGGCATCCAGAGGCAGATCCGCCATTTCCTGCACGGAAAAGGCGAAACCGATGGCCAGGGTCGGCCTCGCAGCCCGCAGCCGTTCCAGCGTGCGGTCGTAAAAACCGCCCCCATAACCCAGCCTGCCACCGTTTCGGTCGAAGGCCAGAAGCGGGACGATCAGAACCTCCGGCTCCAAGAGTTCGCGGGTTTCCGGGATGCGTGCGCCGAAAGGCCCCTCGATCATCGGACAGCCCGGTTCCCACCGCGCAAATTGCAGCGGCTGACCCTTGGCCGTGATCACCGGCACCCCGACCGGACCATGGGCCGCGGCCTCCGCCATGGCGGGCAAGGGGTCGATCTCTGTCCGGATCGGCATGAAGCCCGACAGAGGGGCACCACGATACCCGGCCAGAACCTCGCTCAATTTCCCCGCAGCACCCGGCAATTGTGCCTCAAAGGCCAGTTTTCGTCGCTGAAACGCCGCCTTGCGCGCAGAGATCTTGCGTTCTTCTATAGGCGTATTGGTCAAAGCAGCACCACGACAGCAAGCCCCAGAAAGGCAAAGAACCCGACGACATCGGTCACTGTCGTCACGAAGGCGCCAGAGGCCAGCGCCGGATCCACGCCCGCCTTTTCAAGGATCACCGGAATGACGATCCCCGCAAGCCCGGCCACCACGAGGTTGACCACCATGGCCGTTGCGATCACGCCGCCCAGTTGCAGCGACCCGAACCAGACGACCCCGACGATTCCCATGATCACCGCAAAGGCCAGACCGTTGATCAATCCCACCGCCACTTCACGCCGGATGACCCGCCAGAGGTTTGCGCCGGTCAGGTCCTTGGTCGCCAGCGCCCGCACCGCCACGGTCAGCGACTGCGTGCCGGCATTCCCCCCCATCGACGCGACGATTGGCATGAGCACTGCCAGTGCCACGACCTGCGTGATCGCCTCTTCGAACTGGGCGATCACAAGGCTGGCCATGACCGCCGTTACAAGGTTGACCGCAAGCCACGGGAATCGCCGCTTGGTCGTCTCCAGCACCCGGTCCGACAGGCGGCTTTCGCCGTCCACGCCGGCCAGCCGCAGGATGTCCTCCTCGTTCTCGTCATCCAGCACGGCCATGGCATCGTCGATGGTGATCACCCCGACCAAACGGTCGTTGTCATCGACGACTGGCGCGGAGATCAGGTGATACTGGTTGAAGGCATAGGCCACCTCCCCCTCGGCGCGGGAGACGGGGATCGTGTGAAAGGTGTCTTCCATGATGGATTTCAGCAGGACGTCGCGGCGCGAGGACATGATCTTGCCAAGGGTCACATTGCCCACCGGGCGCAGGCGCGGATCGACCAGCACAACGTGGTAGAACTGTTCCGGCAGGTGATCGGCATTGCGCATGTAGTCGATGGCGTCGCCGACGCTCCAGTATTCCGGGGCCATCATGACCTCACGCTGCATCAGGCGCCCGGCGGAGAATTCCGGATAGCTGAGCGACTGACGCACCGCCGCCGCATCTCCGGCTTCCAGCGCATCGAGGATCGCGTTCTGCTGCAAGGCGTCCAGGTCTTCGACCAGATCCACCACGTCGTCGGTGTCGAGTTCGCGCACCGCCTGCGACAGCACCTGCGGCGTCAGGATGGAGATCACCTCCTCGCGCAGCGTCTCGTCCAGTTCGGACAGGATTTCGCCGTCGAACTCCTTGTCGTAGAGCCGGATCAACCGAAGTCTGTCAGGAGAATTCATCTGCTCCAGAAGGTCGGCGATGTCGGCCGCGTGCAGCGGCTCCATCAATTCGACCAGCGTTTCGCGGTCCTCGACCTCCACCGCGTCGAGGATCGCCGCCACGGCCTTGCGGTCCAGCGAATAGGCGTCGTCGCGCTCTGCCTCGGGGGCCTCCGTGTCGATGTCGTCTGCCATGCACCTGCCCTCCGCTTGCGGTTCGCCGGACATTAGAACACACGCGATCCGTGCAACAGGGGGGAGCACCGGATTTACCTTTTCAACGGGCGGGCCTACGCTTTGGCGCATGAACATGCGTCACCTGCATCTGGGCCAGACCCTTCACTTCGCCGACAGCCCCTTCGAGGCGGGTCCAGAGGCCGCCGTGCACAGCACTTCGGGCGCCATCGTGGTGGAAGATGGCCGGATCACTGACGTGGGAGAGGCGGACACGCTGCGCCAGGCCGCAAACTACGCCTCCGTCACCGATCACGGGGCGGCGCTGCTGCTTCCCGGTTTCATCGACGCCCATGCGCATTACCCGCAGACCGCGATGATCGCCAGTTGGGGCAAGCGCCTGATCGACTGGCTGAACACCTATACCTTCCCGGAGGAAATGCGGTTTGCCGATCCGCTCTACGCGGCAGAGATCGCGGAACGGTATCTGGACCTGCTGCTGGCGCAGGGCACGACAACGGTTTGCAGCTACTGCACGATCCACCCCGCGTCGGTCGATGCGTTCTTTGCCGCCGCTGAGGTCCGCGGCATGCGGGTGCTGGCCGGCAAGACCTGCATGGACCGCAACGCCCCGGAGGGTCTGCGCGACACTGCGCAAAGCGCACATGACGACAGCCGCCGCTTGTTGATGCGCTGGCACGGCAGGGGGCGCGCATCCTATGTGATCACGCCGCGGTTTTCGCCGACCTCCACGCCCCAACAGCTTGAGGCGCTGGGGGCGCTCTGGTCCGACCACCCCGATTGCCTCATGCAGACGCATCTGAGCGAACAGACCGACGAAATCGCCTGGGTCAAATCCCTGTTCCCCGCAGCGCGCGATTATCTGGACACCTACGAAAGATTCGGCCTGCTGGGCGAACGCGGGGTCTACGGCCATGCCATCCACCTTGAGCCGCGCGAACGCGACCGCCTGCGCGAGGTGGGCGCGGCGCTGGTCCACTGCCCCACGTCCAATACCTTCATCGGGTCGGGACTGTTCGACATGGACGGTTTGTCGCGCGCCGGGCATCGGATCGGGCTGGCCACGGACACCGGCGGCGGATCGTCATTCTCGATGTTGCGCAGCATGGCCGCCGCTTATGAGATCGCCCAGTTGCGGGGCCGTGCCCTGCACCCCGCAGAGCTGATCTGGCTGGCAACCGAAGGGTCGGCCCGCGCGTTGCGGCTGGAGGATCGGATCGGCAAGCTGGCCCCCGGGATGGAGGCCGATTTCATCGCACTCGATCTGGCATCGACCCCGGCCATCGCGCAGCGCAGCGCGCGGGCAGACACCCTCTGGGAGGCGCTGTTTCCGACGATCATGATGGGCGATGACCGGGCCATTTCAGCGACTTACGTGGCAGGTCGCCGGGTCGCCTGACACACCCGTCACTTTCGGCGCATCGCCTCCCGCAGGGCATCGCCAAACGCGCCATTGCTGCTGTTGCCCTGTGACGCCTGCCCCTTGGCTGCCTGTCGATCGGGTGCCGCGCTCTTGGCGCCTTTGCCCTTGGCGCCCTGCCCTTTCGGGTCCGATCCCTTTGGCGGGCGTCCCTTCGGTGCGGCGTCGCGCCCGGAGCGGGCGGTCTGCTCGCCGCCCTCCTTGCGCATGGTCAGGCCGATACGCTTGCGCGGGATGTCCACCTCGGTCACGCGGACCTTGACCACATCGCCGGCCTTCACCACCTCGTGCGGATCCTTGACAAACCGATCGGCAAGCTGGCTGACATGCACCAGCCCGTCCTGATGCACGCCAATGTCGACAAAAGCGCCGAAGGCGGCGACATTCGTCACAGTCCCTTCCAGCAGCATCCCGGGCCGCAGATCGCTCATTTCCTCGATCCCGTCGGCGAAACTTGCGGTCTTGAAGCTGGGGCGCGGGTCGCGTCCCGGCTTTTCCAGTTCCAGCAGGATGTCGCGGACCGTCGGCAAACCGAAACTGTCGTCCACGAACTGTTCCGCCTGCACACCGCTCAGCGCCTCGGGCTTGCCCATGATGTCACGAATGTCGCGGCCGCAGGCCTTTACGATGCGGCGCGCCACGTCATAGGCCTCGGGGTGGACCGAAGAGGCGTCCAGCGGCTCCTTGCCATCGCGGATGCGCAGAAAGCCCGCGCATTGCTCAAAGGCCTTTGGTCCGATACCGGCGACCTTCAGCAGCGCCTTGCGCGACGGAAAGGCCCCGTGTTCATCCCGGTGCTGCACGACAGCCTGCGCCAGTGACGGCCCCAGCCCCGCCACATGGGCCAGCAGGGGCGCGGACGCCATGTTCAGGTCGACACCCACGGCGTTCACCGCGTCCTCGACCACCGCCTCCAGCGTTTGCGACAGGCGGCGCTGATCCACGTCGTGCTGATACTGGCCGACGCCGATGGACTGCGGTTCGATCTTCACCAGTTCGGCCAGCGGATCCTGCAAGCGCCGCGCGATGGAGACCGCACCGCGCAGGGACACGTCCAGATCGGGAAACTCGCGCGCCGCCAGTTCCGAGGCGGAATAGACCGAGGCGCCCGCCTCCGAGACGACAACCTTCGTGGGAACCGGCCCCTCCAGCAGTTTCAGCGTGTCCGCGACAAGGCGTTCTGTCTCGCGGCTGGCGGTGCCGTTGCCGATGGCGATCAGGTCGACGCCGTGTCGGCGAACCATCTCCGCGATCTTGGCCTGCGCGCCGCGCACGTCCTTTCTGGGCTGAAACGGATACAGCGTCGCCGTCTCCAGCAGCTTGCCGGTGGCGTCCACCACCGCCGCCTTGACCCCGGTGCGAATGCCGGGATCCAATCCAAGGGTCGGCCGGTTGCCCGCCGGCGCCGCCAGCAGCAAATCCTTGAGGTTCCGGGCAAAGACGGCAATCGCCTCTTCATGGGCGCGGCGGCGCAGGTCCGACAGAAGGTCCACATACATCGACAGCGACAGCTTGATCCGCCATGTCCAGCCAGCGGCATCGCGCAGCCACTTGTCCCCCGGCCCGTCGCCCGGCACGCCGATGGCCGCGGCGACCATGTCCACGGCGCGCGCCTTGCCCGTGTCCGGGTCCGGGGCGATCTCGATGGTCACAACTTCTTCCTTGGCGGCGCGCAGGATGGCGAGCGCCCGATGGGACGGAATCGTCGCCCATTTCTCACTGTGATCGAAATAGTCGGAAAACTTGGCCCCCGCCTCTTCCTTGCCCGACACGACGCGGGCCGAAATGAGCGCCTCCTTCTGCATGAAAGCGCGCAGCCCGCCGACCAGCGTTGCATTTTCGCTGAGGTTCTCCGCAAGGATGTCCCGTGCACCCTCAAGCGCCGCCTTGACGGTTGTGACCGTCTCTCCCACGTAACTTTCAGCCAGAGCCTGCGGATCCGCGCGCCGGTCGTCGAGGATCGCCTTCAACAGCGGCTCAAGCCCGTTCTCGCGGGCGATCATCGCCTTGGTGCGCCGCTTGGGCTTATAAGGCAGATAGATGTCCTCCAGCACCGCCTTGCTCTGGGCCTGGGCAATGCTGCGGGCCAGATCGTCCGTCAGCTTGCCCTGTGTGCGGATCGAGTCGAGGATCGTGGATCGCCGCGCCTCCATCTCGCGCAGATAGGCAAGCCGGTCGGCAAGGGTGCGCAGCTGCGTGTCGTCGAGACCGCCGGTCACTTCCTTGCGGTAGCGCGCCACGAAAGGCACCGTCGCGCCGCCGTCCAGCAGGCCGGTTGCGGCAGTCACCTGCGCGGGGCTGGCCGCGATCTCGGTTGCAATGGTGCGGGCGATACGCTCGGCGGTCTTGTCCAAGGCGGGTCCTCCTGATCTCCGGGCCGCCGTCATAACGCCCGCGGATCGGCCCGCCAAGGGGGCGCAGCATCCGATGTGCCCCTCCATGACGCACAAACCGGCCGAACTCGGGCGCAACATGTTGAAAATGTAGCTGCATTGCGTGCAAAAAACACTAGACTGATTGCAATTTGGACACCAAGGCATTCGCAGCGTTGATGCTGTCCGTCAGTAAAGGGAAGTCGCGTTTCATGGATATCCGTTGGGGACAGCCGGAACTGGCGCTTTCTTTGCTTGGCCAGCAGGTGTGCCTGTGGCGATGGGAGCTGGAGACAGACCGCGTCCAGTGGAGCGATCACCTGCTGGAGATCCTTGGCCTCGACCGAAGCGACTACGTGGAAAACTCGGACTTTTTCACCGCCTGCCTGCACCCTGACGATCATGAGATGTTTCAAACCTCCGTCGAACGGCATTTGAACACCCGCGCGCCCTATCGATTCCGTTGCAGGCTGCGACATCGAGATGGCCACTACGTCACGCTGCTGACCCAAGGGACGACGATCCTGAACGATCAGGGCGAAGCGACCGAAATGATCGGCACTGCTCTTGACCTTACCAGCCAAGTCGAAGCGATGGATCAGCTGCTCGAAAGCGAGCGGTCGTTCAAGTCCATGGCCGAAAACGTCCCCGGTGCGATATTTCGCTACATCATCCATCCCGACGGAACGGATGAACTCGAATACATGAGCTCGGGCTGCGTGGATATCTGGGAATACACGTCAGAGCAGCTCGCCTCGCAGACCGAAAAACTCTGGGCCTCCGTTCTGGACGCGGATTTCCCCGCGATGCAGGACAGCGTGCAGGAGGCCGCGCGGCACCTGACCCCGTGGCTGCATCGATGGCGCATCAAGACACCCTCCGGTGTGTTGAAACACCTCGAAGGCCGCGCGATACCGGTCAAGCTTGAGGACGGAAGGATCCTGTTCAACAGCCTCATCCTCGATGTCAGCGAAGAAGAAGAGATCCGGCGCGAGTTGCTGAGCCAACAGGAAATGCTTGGCCAAGCCCAGAAAATGGAGGCCATAGGCCGCATTTCCGGGGGCATCGCCCATGATTTCAACAATCTGCTGGCCATCGTGATGGGCAATGCCCAGTTGCTGGAGGAAACCGTCGACGAGGCGGAGCGGTCTCAGTTCATCGGCGAGATCGTGCAGGCCTGCAAACGCGGCGGGCGTCTGACCCGCCACCTGCTGAGCTTTGCCCGCAGATCGGCCCTGCGGCCGGAGTTGATCAATCTGGACAAGGCGCTCAACGATATCAACGGTCTGGTGGCGCGCGTGATCCCCGAACACATAGAGGTCAATACGGTCCAGACCGCGGGTCTGTGGCAGGTCGAGGCCGATGTCGCCTTCCTTGAAAATGCGATCCTCAACCTCTGCATCAATGCCCGCGATGCCATGTCCAAGGGCGGGAAGCTCACGATCGAAACGAGCAACGTTCGCATTTCCGCCGATTATACCCATGACCGTGGTGAGGATATCTCTCCGGGCCGCTACGTCATGGTCGCCGTAACCGATACAGGCACGGGCATATCGCCCAGCGAGATCGAAAAGGTCGTGGAACCGTTCTATTCGACCAAAGGGCCCGATCTCGGGTCCGGGCTTGGTCTGGCGATGGTGGACGGATTTGTCAGGCAGTCGAACGGCGCCTTGCGGATCTATTCCGAGGTGGGTCTGGGCACCACGGTCAAGCTGTTCCTGCCGGCAACCCCGGCCGCAAATGACGTGGCCCCGAGAGACAGACTTCCCACGATTTCCCGGTTTGCCGGGCCGGTAGCGGGCCGCATCCTTGTCGTCGAAGACGAAGCCGGTGTCTTGAAGGTGCTCGAAGTTACGCTGACACGGGCCGGGTATCACGTGGAAACCGCCACCAGCGGAAACGACGCATTTGCGCGCTTCAAGAACCGTATCGACGAATTTGACTTGTTGCTGACGGATGTCGTCATGCCCGGCGATCTGCAAGGCCCTGCCCTTGCACAAAAGCTCACCGAACTGGCGCCGTCGCTGAAGGTGGTTTTCATGTCGGGGTATCCCAACGAAGCCGCGGTCAACGGCAATGGCCTTCGGTCGGGGGACCGCTTCTTGATGAAGCCCATCCTGCGCCCGAAACTGCTGAGCTGTCTTGCGGAGGTTTTGCCGTCGACACGCCCCAAGCCGCGTTAGTGCCTGCGGCCATGGAGCGGGCGCCGGTCTGGCGCGTCTGTAACGGACGAAACCTCCGCGCCGCTTGAGTCTGGATGCAGGCGGCATGCTCCGTTGCCACGCAGGCGGGATGGTTGCGCGTCCCCGTGCGGTGCGGGATCAGGATGCGGTCGCGCAGGCGTCCGCCCTGCCCGCCGCCGGCCGTTGCGTATTTGCCGGCAGGGGTATTTCCCTCGGCGCGATGCGCAAGGCGCGCAATGCATTCAGGATCACCGCCACGTCGATCACCTCTTGCAGGACTGCACCTTCGACGGGCGTCAAGTAGCCGAAGGCCGCCGCGATCATCCCGGCAAGGGATAGTCCGATCCCGGCCAGCACGCTCTGAAAGGCGATGCGCCGGGAGGCTCTTGCGATCTCCATCCCCGGTCCCAGCCCGTCGACCCGGTCGATCAGCAGGACCACATCGGCTGCCTCTGCCGAGGCGGCGGCGCCCCGTGCGCCCATGGCCACGCCCACGTCCGCGGCCGCCAACGCCGGGGCGTCGTTGACACCGTCGCCCACCATCATCACCGGGCCATGCTTGCGCTCCGTCAGCACCAGCAGAACCTTCTGATCCGGTGTCAGCCCGGCACGCAGCCCGTCCAGACACAGGCCCTCGGTCACGCGTTCGGCAACGTCGCTGCGGTCCCCCGTCGCCAGAAGGATCCGCGCGACGCCCTGTCTTCGAAGCCGGTCGAACATCGCGGCAACGCCGTCGCGGAGCGGGTCCGCCATCACAAGCCGTCCGGCCATCCGACCATCCACCGCGACCGCAACTGTCAGCGACCCGGCGCCCGGCGCCGGACGCGATCCGCCGGATTGCCCGACACGGCCTGACACATAGGACTCTGCGCCGACGATGACGTGATAGCCGTCAACATGGCCCGAGACACCCTCCCCCGGTGTTTCCGCAACGTTGGATGGGGCGGGCAATGCAAGACCCCGTTCCTTCGCGGCCGAAACGATCGCCTGTGCCACCGGATGGCGGGATGCCTGATCCAGTGCGGCGGCGAGGCGCAGAATCTCGTCCTCCGCCATACCGTCATGACTGTCGGTGGAGACGATCCGCGGCCGCCCGTCGGTCAGGGTTCCGGTCTTGTCGAGGATCAGGGTCCGAATGCGCGCCATCGTCTCAAGGGGTCCGGCGCCCTTGATCAGCACCCCGAAATGCGCGGCGCGCGACAATCCCGCCACCAGCGCGACCGGCACCGCAAGGATCAGGGGACAGGGCGTCGCCACCACGAGCACCGCAACGGCCCGGATCGGATCACCGGTGATCCACCAAGCGGCATAGGCAATCGTGACGGTGACCGCCAGAAACCCCAGCGACCAGCGATCCGCCATCCGCGACATCGGCGCCTTGGACCGCTGTGCCTCTTCGACCAGACGCACGATCCCGGCATAGGTGCTGTCCTTGGCAGGCCGGGTCGCGGTCAGGTCGAACGCTTCGCCTGCATTGGTGGCCCCGCTGAGCGCCTCGGCGCCTTGTGAAAGGCGCCGGGGCATCGGCTCTCCGGTCAGGGCGGAGGTGTCCAGAAAGGCCGCCTCAGAGGCCACCGTGCCGTCCACCGGCAGAACGTCCCCCTGACGGATCAGCAGCCGATCGCCCGGCGCGATCTCATCGAGCGCGACCTCCTCCAGCCCGCCATTTCGATGCCGGGTTCCGGTTCGGGGCACCCGCGACAACAGGTCGTGCATCTCGCGCCGCGCGCGGCCCTCGGCAAAGCTTTCCAGAAATGTCCCGCCGGAATACATGACCGCCACGACAGCGCCCGCCAGCGTCTGGTCAAAGATCAGCGCGGCGCTCATCGACAGGGCCGCGACAATGTCCAGCCCGACCTCTCCACGCGCGAGGCTGCGCAGGATTTCGACCACCAGACCGGCCAGCACCGGCAGCACGGCGACCAGCCAGACAAGGCCGGCGCTTTCCGACCTGCCAAGGCCGTATAGGACCAGACCGCTCATCAGCCCCACCACGGCCACCGCGAGCAAGGCAAGGTTCCGTCGGCCCGCGCCCAAATGTTCCATATGGCCGAAATCTCCATCGCTGGGCCGCGCATCGGCGAAACCTGTGACAGCCGCAATCGTCCCGCATGCAAGCCGCCTGCGCCTGCCGTGATATCGCGCAGGCTCCCGTCTGCGCCGGGACCGGCTGCCTCAGCAGGACGATGCGCGTGTCTTACCGAACTCAGGCAGGGCTGTGTTTGAGTAAGATCAATCGCCGCGGCCCGATCAAGGCTAATCTCGCCAAAAACAGGGGAAGGTCATGTTTTCAAGAAGCGTGAGGCTCTTCGCCATATACGGGACTGGAATAAAACTGGACTCAAGTTGGCTGTTGTTCGCGGCGCTGATCATCTGGAGCCTGTCACACCATTATTTCCCAGGCCAGCTGCCGACCCAGCCCGCGCAGATCCACTTGATGATCTCCGGCATCGCCTTGATCGGCGTTCTCGGCTCCTTGATGTTGCACGAATTGGGCCATTCGATCGTGGGGGAATGGCGCGGCCTGCCACCTGTGGCGGAGGTCACGCTGATGCCCTTCGGCGGCGTTGCGGATCATGCAAGGCCTCCGGCACCCTTTCCCGACGCGCTCTGCGTGGCGCTTGCAGGTCCCGCCATGAGCTTCACGCTTGGCATCGGGTTCTGGGGGGCGGCGCGGATGGCGCCGCTGTTCGATCTGCATGCCGCCGTCATCGAACTTCTGTCGGCGCTTGCGGCTTTCAATCTGGCGCTGGCGCTCTTCAACCTGCTTCCGGCGCAACCGTTGGACGGAGGTCAAATCTCGCAGGCCTATGTCGGCAGGCAATCGGGCGATCCCGCCCTCGCCCGGACGCTGGCGGCGCGTTCGGGCACCTTTCTGGGCTACGGGCTTTTGTCCGGGGGCGTCGTGGCCCTGTTCGCAGAGGCGATTGTCGTCGCCCTCTGGCTGATGCTGGTCGGGAGCTGCGTTCTGACGGCGGCGCGCATGGGCCCTCAGTTGGGGCGCACCCGGTCACTCTTTGATACGAAGCCCGTCCGGGCCGTGATGACCCGAAATCCGATCACGGTCGAACCTGACATGACGCTTGAGGACCTTGCAGAGCAGATCATTCTGAAACATCGGGTCAGTTTTGTTCCGGTGGTGGAATCGGGCGTCCTGCTGGGTCACATCGATCAGGCGATCCTGTCTCATATCGATCGGGAAAACTGGTCCGGGACACGGGTCGGCGACGTGTTTATCGGTCTGGATCCGCTGCTGACCGTGACGGAGGACGATCTGGCGCAGGATCTTATCCTTCGCATTTATCGCTCCGGGCACAGAAAGTTTCTGGTCACGGAGGGCGGCCGGCTGAAAGGCGTCGTATCGCTTGCGGATCTGACGCCGCACCTGTCCGGAGCCGACCCCGCGACCCCGCGGCGCGCGGGCGCCGCATCCTGACCCGCCCGGGCCGTATTGAACGGGCTCTCCCTTCGGGCAAAGGCCCGTCACGACGGATCCGACAGCGTCTCGACCTGCGCGGTGAACTTGTATCCGATGCTGCGGATCGTCTTGATCAGTTGCGGGTTTGCCGGGTCACGCTCGATCTTCTTGCGCAGGCGCGCCACCTGGTTGTCGATGGTGCGATCGAGCGGGCTCCACAGAGTGCCGCCGGTCAGGTCCATCAGTTGATCGCGAGACAGCGCATGCATGGGGCGCTCCAGAAAGACGGTCAGCAGGCGGAAGTCGCCACTGGTCAAGCCACAATCCGCGCCATCCCTGTCGCGCAACTGCATCTGGTCCAGATCTGCCGACATGCCGTCGAAGCGCAGGCAACGCGTCTTTCTGTCCGGTGTCTGTTTTTCGGTCAGGACTGGGTCCGCCTCCTGAACGCCTGCCGTTTCATAGCGCCGCAGAACACTGCGCACCCGGGCCACCAGTTCGCGGACATGAAACGGCTTGGGGATGTAGTCATCCGCCCCGATTTCAAGCCCGACAACCCGGTCGATGACATCCCCCTGCCCCGTGACGATGATGATCGGCACGTTCGAAACCGCCCGGATATCGCGCGCGATCTGAAATCCATTGTCATCGCCCATACGGATGTCGAGCGTCACAAGGCAGGGCTTTTCACGCTCCAGCAGGGCCATGGTGTCCTGCGCCGTTGCCGCCTCAAGGACCACAAACCCCTCAAGTTCAAGCACTTCCCTCAGGAGGGATCGGATTTCGGCGTCATCGTCGACGACCAGAACAGGCATTTTCGGCATGGGATCACTCTAAGCCATTCATCACACGGAATACAAATTCATACAAATTTCTGAATACGATCATGCAGACAGGTTACATGCCATGTCCAGACTGGTGTTGAAGGTGCATCGGGGGAGATGTCAAAAATGTATGTTACGATTCCGACAGAAAAGGAAGCACTTGGCCGCCAGATCAAACTTGGCACGAAGCCGCAGGCCGCGGGCGGGGCCACGTTCAAGGCGGGTGCCTATCTCTACTTCGAAGGCGACCCTGTAGAGCGTCTCTATGCCGTGAAATCCGGTGTCCTGCGCCTGACCCGTCTGCTGCTGGACGGTCGGCGGCAGGTGATCGCCTTTGGCTACCCGGGCGACATCGTCGGTTTTCCATCGGACGGGCTGCACCACACCGATTGTGATGTCCTTGTCGAGACAAGGGTGGTGGCCTATCCGCGCAGCACCTTGGAAAACCCAAAGGCTGACCCGCTGCTTCATCAGGAACTTTTGCAGGCCGCCCTGCGGGAGATCGCCGCGATGCAGGACCACTTCCTCATGCTGGGACGGAAATCCGCGGCTGAAAGGGTGGCCTCATTCCTGCATGCCCTGTCCGAAAGGGTCGGCGAGGATTTCGGCCCCTGCCGCCGCGTCTCGCTGCCGATGAGCCGCGTGGACATCGCGGATTTCCTGGGTCTGACCACGGAAACCGTCAGCCGCAGTCTGACGCAGATGCGCAAGGCAAATGTGATCGCGATCAACAACATCCATACGGTCGTAATCCTGCGCCCGGAGGCGTTGCTTGGCATGTCGGAAGGGCATGGCATCCTCGCCGCCTGACGGATTTCGGGACAGGCATGGACTGCTTTTGCAAGGGGATTTGCCTGTGGATCGACAGTGCAGACCGTTATCCGCTGACCCCGAACAGGGCCTTGGCGCGTCAAAGGATGGTTCATCCGGTCGCTGCGCCGTCATGCGATTGGGCGCGGCACGACCACGTTCTGCCGGCTGTCCTGCGCGGACCGCTGTCCGACAACCGGCATCCGTTGTTTGCCCAACCGACAGGGACGCCGGACAAACCTGCCGGGCTGCCCGCCGCCACCTTAAAACCCCGTGACGTTCCGGGCATAGGCGGTCCGGCGACGGATGCCTGTCAGGCGGGCGTGCCCGGCGCAAAGACGACACCTGCGCGCCCCGGCCCATTGATCTTTGTCAAGATCGGAGGTGCGAGCGGGCTCTACAAAGGAAAAAGAAAGACGTCACATGGACAAGGGGCAAGGAGTTCCCGAATGACCCGTCAGACCTTTTCCAGCAGACTGGCCGATGCGACGACCCCGTGCTTCCAGTCGTTCCGGAATGAAACGAACGCCCTCTATACCTCGGATGCGCGTGGCATCGATCGTTCCCCTAGAAGGGAGATCGCCGAACCCATGCTTGTCCACAGGATGCCACGGACGGCGGAACCGGAAAAGGATCACCCCCCTGTCGCGCGCCGGCATGACCCCTTGCACCGGCGGATCCCGCTTGGCCGCGCGTCGAAACAGGATGCCGTGGAAGCCACCCACGAGAGGGGTTCGACCCAGTGGCGCGCCGCGCAGGCAGAGACCGCCCCTGCGGTCCGCAAAATCAAGATTCGGACGGCCTGAGCAATCAGGTCCGACGCGGTCTGAACGAACCCATGGCGCATCTGCCGCCGGCACCCCAGCGTTCAGACCGCACAAATTTCATCAGCGGAGACGCCCATGCCCCACCCTGTAATCGACCTGAGCGACGTGGGGCGCGGCGACGTCGCGGAGGTGGGCGGCAAGAACGCGTCTCTTGGCGAAATGATCCGCGCCCTTGGCCGGAAGGGGATCGCCGTGCCGCCGGGTTTTGCCACCACGGCGGACGCCTACCGAACCTTTCTGACGCATAACGACCTGACCGAAGACATCGCCGCCGCCGGCGCCCGGCAGGAGGATGGCACCGCGACCCTGTCGGAAACCGGCCGCGCGATCCGCGCGTCGATCCTCGCCGGCGAATGGCCGCCCGAGATTGCCACCGCGATCCGCGCCAGCTATGCCGCGATGGCGGATGCCGCAGGCATGCCGGACCTGCCCGTTGCCGTGCGGTCGAGCGCCACCGCCGAAGACCTGCCCGAAGCCAGTTTTGCGGGCCAGCAGGAAACCTTTCTGAACGTCCGGGGTGCCGATGCCCTGCTTGACGCCTGCCGGCGCTGTTACGCATCGCTGTTCACCGACCGCGCCATTTCCTACCGCCAGACGATGGGCTTCGGCCATGACGCCGTGGCCTTGTCGGTCGGCGTGCAACGCATGGTGCGTGCGGATACGGGCGGGTCGGGCGTCATGTTCTCGATCGACACGGAAACCGGGTGTCCCGATGTCGTGCTCATCAATGCCGCCTGGGGTCTTGGCGAAAACGTGGTGCAAGGCACCGTCAGCCCGGACGAATACCAGATCTACAAACCGTTTCTGGACCAACACGACCTTGCTCCGATCATCGAAAAACGGTTGGGCGAAAAACAGATCAAGATGATCTACGCCCGTGGCGGCAAGACCCGGAACGTCCCCACCTCCAAGGCGGAGAGGAGAAGTTTTGTCCTGAGCGAGGCGGAAATCCTTGAACTGGCGCGCCAAGCCAAGGTGATCGAGGATCATTACGGTCAGCCGATGGATATGGAATGGGCGCGTGATGGCGAGAATGGCGCCCTGTTCATCGTGCAGGCCCGGCCCGAAACGGTGCAATCGCGCATCCTTGCGGGAACCTTGCGCAGCTATAGTGTTGAAAACCCGGGCGAGGAGATCCTGCGCGGTCTCAGCGTCGGCGGGGCGGCGGTTGCCGGTCAGGTCTGCATGATCGAAAGCGCCAGGGATATCGACCGCTTTGTGGATGGCACCATCCTGGTGACGCCGAACACCGATCCGGACTGGGTGCCGATCATGAAACGCGCCGCCGCCATCGTGACCGATCATGGCGGGCGCACCTCACATGCGGCTATCGTCAGCCGGGAACTTGGGCTGCCTGCCATCGTGGGCACGGGTATCGCCACCCATGTCCTGCACGACCAGCAGGAGATCACCGTCTCTTGCGCCGAAGGGTCCGAAGGCGTGGTCTACGAGGGGCTTGCCCGGGTCGAGAGCACCGAGCAAAGTCTCGATGATCTGCCCCGCACCCGCACCGATGTGATGCTGAACCTTGCCAACCCGGCCGCCGCGATGCGCTGGTGGCAGTTGCCCGCCAAGGGCGTGGGCCTTGCGCGGATGGAATTCGTGATCAACGCGGCGGTGCGCGTGCATCCAATGGCGCTGGCGCGGTTCGATCAGGTCACCGATGCACGGGAACGTGCCGCAATCGAAGAGTTGACACAGGGCTACTCCGACCGTCGGCAGTATTTCATCGACCATCTGGCGCTGGGGCTTTCCCGGATCGCGGCGGTGATGCACCCGCGTCCGGTGATCGTGCGGATGAGCGATTTCAAGACCAACGAATACGCCGATCTGCTGGGTGGACGCGCGTTCGAGCCGCATGAGGCCAACCCGATGATCGGCTTTCGCGGGGCGGCGCGCTATTATTCGGACCGCTACCGCGAGGGGTTTGCGATGGAGTGCCGCGCCATCGCCCGCCTGCGCGGCCAGATGGGTTTTGACAATGTCGTGGTCATGATCCCCTTTTGCCGAACGCCCGAAGAGGCGGACAAGGTTCTTGCGGTCATGGCCGAAAACGGACTGGCGCGCGGCGAGAATGGCCTACAGGTCTATGTCATGTGCGAAATTCCCTCGAACGTGGTCCGCGCCGCCGAATTCGCCCGGCGCTTTGACGGGTTTTCCATCGGTTCCAATGACCTGACCCAGTTGACGCTGGGTATCGACCGCGATTCCGAAGCACTGGCCGATCTGTTCCGCGAAAGCGACCCGGCCGTTCTGTGGATGATCGAACATGTCATCGAAGAAGCGCACAAGGCCGGTGCCAAGGTCGGGTTTTGCGGGCAGGCCCCAAGCAACAACCCGGAGTTCGCGCGCACGCTCGTCGGCTTGGGGATCGATTCCATCTCTGTCACGCCGGACAGTTTTCTCAGCGTCTTGCGGAATGTCGCCAAAGCGGAACAGGCCGGATGATCCGCAGCGGTCATCGCGCCTTGCGGCGCATAGCGTCCTCCGCATACTGTAAAGATCTGAGAAAAAGGTAACAGGCCGCCATGTGCTGGAGCGTCACAGCAACCGCCGCGATGGTCGCCCTGGGCGGCGGTGCCGCGACGGTCAGCTACTTGCGCCGCGATCCGCCCGCGATCTGGCTGACCCTGGGCTATTTTACCTTCATGGAAGCGCTGCAACTGGGCGGCTATGCGGTGATCGACCAATGCGGCACGCCGGCCAACCGGACGGTCACATGGCTGTCCTATCTCCATATCGCGTTTCAGCCCATCTTCATCAATGCCTTCGCGCTCGAGCTTGTGCCCGCCGCGGCCAAGGCGCGGGCGCGGGTCTGGGCGTTGGGGCTTGCGGCGCTTTCGACGTTGATCATGCTGGCGCAGATCGCCCCCCTGCCCGGCGTCGGTCCCTGCCGGGACGGGGCCGTTCTGTGCGCCGAGGCGGTCTGCACGGTGTCCGGAGACTGGCATATCGCCTGGGACGTGCCCTACAACGGGTTGATGGTTCCGCTTGAGAATGCCTTGGGCCTTTATTCCGGATTTCCTGCCTACATGATCGCGGCTTTCCTGCTGCCCTTGCTATACGGGGCTTGGCGTTTCGCGCTGATGCACCTGCTGATCGGTCCGGTCCTCGCCAGTGCGCTGACCACCAATCCCAATGAGATGCCCGCGATATGGTGCTTCTTTTCGATCCTGATCGTGCTGATCGCGCTGAGCCCGCCGATCCGGCGCGTTGCCAGCGCGCCCGACCGGACCGTGATCTGACTGCGGTTCAGTCGACGGCATGCTGGAACCTATTGGTCGGCCCCTCATCGACCTGACGCACGATTGTCGCCACGATCGGTCTTGGCAACCGGTCCCGACAGGGTCGATCCCTGACGGGATGTCTTTGGACTGGGCACCTTGGGTGGGTCATTGTCAGCGTATCACCTGCCGTGAGAGGCTCGGCGCAACAGGCCCGGCTGTTGCCTATGAACGTGCTCCAACGCCACGTGTCACCTGAAACAGGCGCAGTCCGGAACGCGACGCGGCAGGCGGTGGCATCCCGCCTTCGGTCACCGCCCGGCCCGCCAATCGGCGGAGCCGTCCTCAGCCCCGCGTCCGCATGACGATCCCGGACTGGACCGGGCATGTCCGGCTATCCCGGCAGATCCTGCCCAGTCAGGCAGGCACCGGACAGGGTCAGTCCGCCGGCGTCGCTGCACTGCCCGTCATGGCCAACCGGATGACGGCGGCCAGAATGGCCTGCGCCAGCACCGGCGACCGGCCATGACCGATAACGGCATCGCTGTCGAATGTGTCGCCCTTGCGCAGCGAGCAACGCCAATGGCCGTCCCGGTCATCGGCACGCCCGTGGATATTGATGACCCAATCAGGGTAGGCCGTGTTGGCGATATGCAGAACATCTTCGGCATCGTTCAGATGTTGCGGCGCGCTGCGCTTGCCGTCCATCCGGTCACCCAGAAGAAACGCCAGCGCATGATGCACGCCGTCCAATTCGGCGACGCTCAGATCGTTATGTGTCTCCAGCCTGCTCAACAGCAGGGCGATTTCGTCATCATCCAGTTGCATGATCGCTCTTTCCGTCTGTCGGAACACATGGGTCAGCCCCGTCTCCGGGACCGTGGACAGTCTGGCAGAGGGGGCCGCGCCGGGATTGACAAATATCAGCGCGGGCCGCCGATTTCAGCAAGGCTGCCGAGGCCATGGTTGGAGATCTGTCACCGTCCCGCGCGCCATGGTGTCGCGCCGTCGCGCGACGGGATCGCGGGGACGGCAGGGCCGCCTGCCCCTCCAGGGTGCTTTGGAACGCAGGTGGGGGGATTGATACGGATCAAGGCGGATACCCCCTGATCCGGCAGATTGGGGCCAATCCTGAAACGTGACCCTGAAACACGAGCCTGCCAAATGAAACGCCTTCTCCTTGCGATGCCATTCCTGGTCATGGCCTGTGCACCGGACACACCGTCCGAGGGGCGCCGGATTTACGAGGACACCTGTGCGTCCTGTCATGGCCCCAGCGGGCGCGGCAATGGCCCCGCGGCCCGCGATCAGGCCAGACCGCCCGCCGATCTGACGAAGATTGCCGCGCGGCGCGACGGACTCTGGCCCATGCTGGAGGTCATGTCGATCATCGATGGCTACAATCGCCGGGCGCTTCCCCGCGAGGGCATGCCGGTCTTCGGTGACTTTCTGGAGGGCGAGCTTGTCGACTTCGACAGCGGCAATGGCCGGCCCGCCCCGACCCCGGTCAAGCTGATCGCGCTGGTAACCTATCTGGAAACCCTTCAGGATCCGCCGCCGACAGGTCAGATTCCCTGATCCTCCCAGTCAGTCCGGCGCATTGGCCGATCTTCCCGGCCTGTCGGGGACTGATTGTCGGACAGGGTATGTGCCCGCAAAATGTCGGCCAGAGACACCTCAAACGGCGATCGCCTCGCCGAGGTGCCGTTCAAGGTCTTTCAGGGGCACATCGGTCAGATCCTTGGCGAGTTCGGCCACCACCACCTCGTTCAGGCTGTCGCTCATCGCCTTGCGCAGCAGGCCCAGCATATGCGGCCCGGCAACAAGGATCAGTCGATCAAACGATTTGTCCTCATGTGCCAGACCAAGAGCCCTGACGATGTTGCGTGCAAACTGGACATTGGCATTCTCCTGTGGATCGCCCTGATCGACGGCCGTGCGTCCCGGCCCGGCAATACTGTGGCCAATCCCGGCCTCCGACGAGTATGGCCGCGCGGCAGCGGCCTCCCAGACATTGGCGGTCACGGGTTGCAGGCCCTTGCCGGGGCCGCGATTCTCGATCACCTTCGCCGAGCGGGTGTCGGCAATCAGCGCCCAGGTTACAATCGGTTTCATGGGGATGCTCCTGTGCGGCAAATGACGAAATCATTGCACAGGCGGCCGCGCGGCGATTGACGAACATCAATTTCCTGAACGATGACCGACCCGTTGCGACCTTGAACGAGATCTGGCGGGACATGGACACGGTCAAAAAGGAAGTCGCATTGTTTCGTGCCCTGCTGGAGGCCTGCGCCGACGCGGTCATCATATCCGACGCAGAGGGAGTGATCCTGCGCAGCAATCCCGCGGCCTGCCACCTGTTCGACTATGACGCGTCCGATTTGGACGGGGCGCCCGTCGACATGCTGATGCCGGAGAGCATGGCCCGCGAGCATGCCGGTTTCATGTCCCGGCATCTGGAAACCGGCGAGACGCGGATCATCGGCAAGGGGCGCGATGTGGAAGGGCGGCGCAGGGATGGGACCCTCTTTCCGCTGCATCTGTCGATCGGCCGCACAGAGATCGAAGGCACGATCTATTTCATCGCGATCCTGCACGACCTGACCCGCCGCAGGGCGACGCTCAAGGCGTTGGAACGCTCTCAGCGGCTGGATGCCATCGGCCAGATGACGGGCGGCATCGCGCATGATTTCAACAATCTTCTGACCGTCGTCATCGGCAATCTCGAACTCCTCGAGATGCGTGGCGGCGATGAAAAACATCAGGCACTGGTGCGCAGCGCGCTGGACTCCGCAGAACTCGGCAGCGATCTGGTCCGGCGGTTGATGCTGTTCGCCCGGCAAGGCCATCTCAACCCGAAAATCGCGGATCTGGGAGAGCTCTGCCAAGAAACCTTTGCCATGTTGAAACGCACGATCGGCGCGTCCTACGCGATACGCACCTATTTCGCGCCCGACCTGCACAAGGTGCTGATCGACCCGTCACAACTGCAATCGGCACTGACCAATCTGGCCCTCAATGCGCGCGACGCAATGGGGGAAAAGGGGTCATTGCTGATCGCCGTGGAGAACGTCAGCATCGACGACGATTACATGGCGCAGGAAAACTCCGTGGCCAAGGGCGACTACGTGCGTCTCAGTGTCAGCGACACCGGCGAAGGCATGTCCCCCGAAACCCAGTTGCACGCCTTTGAGCCCTTCTACACCACGAAATCCGAAAGCGGTGGCACGGGGTTGGGTCTTTCGATGGTCTACGGTTTCGTGCGCCAGTCCGGCGGACATGTCTCGGTTTACAGCGAGCCGGGGCATGGCACCACCTTCAGCCTTTATTTCCCGTTCGCGGAAGACAGCGACCTGCCGCTGCGCAAGGACAGGGCATCGACCGATGCGGAGATTCCCCGAGGGGCCGGTGAAACCGTGCTGGTGGTCGAGGACAATCCCCTTGTGCGTGGTTTCGCCGTCGCGCGCCTGCGCGAAATCGGCTACCGGACGCGTGAGGCGGAAAACGGGGACGATGCCTATGCCCTGCTGACGTCGGGGGAACCCGTCGACGTGGTCTTTTCCGATCTGGTGATGCCGGGAACCCTCAACGGATACGACCTCCGGGATCGGCTGACGAACGAATTTCCATCCATCAAGGTTCTGCTGACCTCGGGCTATACGTCGGATGTTCTGTCGCGCGATGCCACCTTTGCCAGACATGATGAGATCCTGCACAAACCCTATCATCACGCGGAACTGGCACAGCGAATCCATGCGCTTTTGACCACCTGAATGGATCCGCCATCCGGGCGGCGACGTGCCGGCGCAATGCGGGCCTCGCCAAGTAGGTTGTTGGTCAATCCAACAGCGCCTTTCGCACCGTTCTCAACGCCCATGCGCTCGCGCGCGCGCGCTTTTGTCAGCCCCGCCAAAACCGGAAGGTGAAGAGGGTCAGCACGGCAAGAAGTTCCAGCCGGCCCAACAGCATGGCAAAGCTCAGGATCCATTTCGCGGTGTCACTGAGGTCAGCGAAGCTTCCTGCGGGTCCGATCTGATCGCCAAGGCCGGGACCGATATTCGCCAAGGCTGTCGCCGCGCCCGAGACGGAGGTGATGAAATCGAGGCCCGTCAAGCTGAGCGCGACCGACAACACACCCATGGAAACGATGAAAAAGCCAAAAAAGCTGATGACGGAACTCATGACATCCGGACCCACCGGGCGCCCCTGATAGCGCGGGACAAAGACCCCGTGCGGCGCGCGGATGCGGCGCATCTGGACCTTGATCGAAGCGAACAGCAGCTGGTAGCGGAAGATCTTGACCGAACAGGCGGTCGACCCGGCACAGCCGCCGATCAGCCCGATGAAAAAGAACATGGCGATCAGGAAGGGCCCCCAGGTCATGTAGTTGACGCTGGAATACCCGGTTCCCGAGATGATCGAAGTGATGTTGAACAGCGCCTCCCGTAGCGCCTGTTCCGGGTGATGCGGAAAGATCGACAGCAATGTGAAGGCCGTGACCGTGACCAGAACGGCGATGATCGCGACGAAGGTGATCACCTGGCTGTCGCGGAACAGCACGAAGCGGCTGCCGCCCATCATCTGAACGTAACGCACAAACGGCAGCGCCGCGAGGATCATGAAGACGGCGGCGACATACTCTGCCGGGCCGGAAAAGGTTCCAAAAGACGCATCGTAATTCGCGAAGCCCCCGGTGGAGACGGTGGTCATCGCATGCACCGTCGCGTCAAAGGCGTTCATGCCGCAGAGCAGATAGCCAACGGCGCACATCAGCGTGAGGGAAATGTAGATCGACGAGATCGACGAGGAAATCTGCGTCGCGCGCGGCAGGATCTTGCCCATGGTGTCAAAGGCTTCCGAGCGGAAGATCTGCATCCCGCCAACCCGCAGTTCGGGCAGAAAGACCATGGCGACGACAATGATCCCCACTCCGCCCAACCACTGAAGCAATCCACGCCACAGCAAAAGACCCTTGGGCAGATCGTCCAATCCGGTCAGAACCGTGGAACCGGTGGTGGTCAGGCCCGACATCGCCTCAAAGAACGCGTCTGTATAGCTGGCCCCGGTCGCGCCCAGCATGAAGGGCAGAGCGCCGAAGACCGGCAGCGCCACCCAGACACCCGTGGTCAACAAGAACGTCTGCTGAAGCGTGAGCCCCTCCTTGACCGCATTTGCGCAGGAAAGGGCGGTCAATCCTCCGATCAGAACCGTGATCACAGCGCTTTCAAGGAACACCGGCCATTCGCCCCGCCCCTCTGCAAGGTCGATCAGCATCGGCAGCAACATGGTTCCGCCCAGACAGGCGACCAGCAGGCCAATGACATAAGCGACGGGGCGGATATCGAACATGCCGCAGAGCGTTGGCGGGCCGGACAGGAAGTGTCAAGCGCCCCACAGCGCGCACGTCTCAATCCGCAGGCATGAAGCCTGCGGGTCGCCATGCCTTGGCCGGTCCGGGGCTGGCTGACAGCAGGAAATACTAGGACTTCGGCGCAAGGGATCTTCTGGTGGATCGTTCCTGAGCTGACCTTTTCGCACCTTGGGCGGCTTGGCAACGTCATGATCCAACGCAATTGCGCGCGCCCGTGGCTGGGCGGGGTCCGGACCCTGCTCATGCCCGTCAGTTAGGGGACGGCAGGGCCTCCTGACGCAGGCACCCGCTGATAATCCACCGTGACGGGCGGTGAAAACGATGCAGGCCGCTTCTTGCGCCTCTGTCCAATCCGCGATCGCATCAGTCATCAAAAGAGGGGCATGCGACAAGGAACGATGCGCCCGAAGTTGCGCGGGGCGCCGATGCTGTCGTGAAAGGCGCCACCGAAACCGATGGCGCCCTTTGCGTCAACCGACGTGGAACAGGGTCGAGAAGAGTTTCGGATCGAGGCTCTGCGCCGCAAAGAGATCGCCCTCTGTCAGGACCGAAACCGCATCATGGCTGTGCAGGCTTTCCTGATGGCTGGCGACCACTCGGAAATCGCCAACCCGGGGATCCGCCTGCATCTGTTCTGCAAAAAGCCGCGCCGCGTCCTCGACAAAAATCGGATTGGCGGCGTTGAGTTCGGCAAACGCCTGTTCGTCCTCGCGCTTGACCATGACCTGCGTTTCCGTCGGGACGGCGGTGCGGCACATGTCCACGATATCCTCAAACCAGAGGCAGGCACCCTGCTTCACTTCGACAGAAATCCGCGCAACGGACCGCTGCGAATGCGGTGTGGCCAACTGCCCACGCTCGCGGCGCGCATGTTCCGACAGTTCAAGCGAGCAGGGGCAGGTCGACGAGTAGACATAGTCGAGATGCATGATCTTGCGGCGCACGCCATCGACTTCGACCAGTTCCAGCGCGATGTCGTAATACTGGTAGCCGGACAGGCCCGACCGCAGGCTTTCAACCTTCATCGGAAAGGAAAAGCGCATGTTGATCCGCGCGTCAAAGCTTTCGAGATCGGATTTGTAGTCGTCCAAAGCGGCTTCGACGACGCCAAAGCTGAAGGTCTTGTCCGCATGGGTGTAGAAGGACCGCATGATGCGGCTCATGTTGATGCCCTTCTTGTCGGCATCAAGGCTGACCGTTCCAGTCACGCTTGTTTCCAGACGCAGATCCCCATTGTCTCGGGTATGATACTGAATAGGAAGGCGGAAATTAGAGATACCGACATGCTGGATCGCGCGGTTCGCACCGCGGATCAGGGAGGACGGACCATTCTGAAGGTCCGGCAGGGACGCCTTGTAGGCGCCGTCCACGCCGAAGGCTTCCGGGTAGTTGCGCGAAAATACCGGGTATCCCTCCGGCGCGGCGTCCGGTGTCAGCCGTGCAATCACGGGGTCGAGCGCGTCGATCTCCGCGTCATGCGCCTTGGACGCCCAGCGCCGCAGAAGCGCCAGAGCCTCGGCGGCTTCTTCCTCGCTGGGTTTCCGATCAATCTCCGGTGTGTAGATGTTCATCTGGGTGCAACCCTTTTGCGCGTCTCTATGACGATTAACCTAGGAACCGTTCGCCACAATTCCAATCTATGTAAGTGTTACGTCACAGAACATGCTTCGGATCGAAAAAGCCCAGCAAGACGTGCAAAAAGGGATCGACGCGGAGCGCGGCCTGTCAGCGTCCATCGCAGAAGGCGAAAAGTCCCTGCGGGTAACGCATACGCCGCAGGCGTCAGACGGCCTCCAGCGCCCCCAGCACATCCTGCACAAGATCCTTCGGATCTTCGATCCCGACTGACAGGCGGACCAAACCATCCCCAATCCCGAGGGATGCGCGCAGTTCGGGGCTGAGGCGCTGATGCGTTGTCGTGGCGGGATGTGTCGCGATGGATTTCGCATCCCCCAGATTGTTCGAGATGATGACGATCCGGAGCGCATTGAGAAAGCGAAAAGCAGCCTCCTTGCCGCCCGAGATATCGAAAGAGAGCAGAGTTCCCCCCGCCCCCAGTTGCCTCTGCGACAGGGCATGTTGCGGGTGGCTGACATGACCCGGGTAGATCATCTGCGCGACCTTGGGATGATCCGCCAATGCCTGCGCAAGCGCCACGGCGCCCTCCGTCTGGGCGCGCACCCGGAGGCCGACAGTTTCCAGTCCCTTCAGCATCACCCAGGCATTGAACGGGCTCATGGAGCCACCGGTATGCTTCATATAGGGTTCGACCACGCCGCGGATATGCTCTCGGGTGCCGAGGATCACACCGCCAAGGCAACGGCCCTGCCCGTCCACGTGTTTCGTCGTGGAATAGACAACCACGTCAGCGCCTTGCTGGATCGCCTTGGAATAGACGGGGGTCGAAAACACGTTGTCCACGATGACGGTCGCGCCGACGTCATGCGCCAGACGCGCCACGCCTTCGATGTCCACCAATTCCAGTGTCGGGTTCGACATGCTCTCGAAGAAGACCGCCTTGGTATCGGAACGCAGCGCCGCCTGCCACTGCGCCAGATCGGCACCGTCGACAAAGGTGACCTCGACCCCGAAGCGGGTCAGAACCTCCTCCAGAACGTAAAGGCAGGAGCCGAAAAGCGCCCGCGCCGAAACCACGTGGTCGCCCGCCCGCAACATCGAACTGAGCGCGCCAGTGACTGCCGCCATGCCAGAGGCACAAGCGAACCCATCCTCCGCCCCTTCGAGCAAGGCCATGCGTTCCTCGAACATCGCAACGGTCGGGTTGCCATAACGCGCATAGATGAATTCATCCTTGCCCGCTTTCAGGAACCGCGCCTCCGCCGCTTGGGCGGTATCGTAGACGAAGCCCTGCGTGAGAAAGATTGCCTCGCTGACTTCGCCCCAGGCGCTGCGTTTGGTGCCGCCATGCACCAGATTGGTGCTCTTGCCCCGCAGGGACTTGTCGTCAATCGTCATGGATTTCTCCCAACAAAAAAGCTCCGGTCGCGGTCAAGCGAAAGGAGCCTTCCGTCTGACCTCTTTAGCGGAATTATGAGGGGCGTGCCCCACCGTGGCCCGCAATCAGGTAACAAATCGCCACGACTGACCGCATAAAGTCGTTGAGAAAGCATTACAAGGGCGTCACGCCAAAGTAACCGGACCTTCATGAAAACGTCGCAGCCTGAGTTTAGGAGCCAACCACAAGATGTAGTGGATCGCTACCATGCCAATACTGCGCATCACAATTACCGGGAATGCGGCCCGCCTGCACCGCGAGCGCCGCCCCTTGATGCCCGTGCTGAACCGGGCCTTGCGGGCTGATCAGGGACCGGTGACGATCATGGTGCATGGGTTCAAGTATCATCCCGGCCACCCGGTGCATTGCCCGCATGGACCAATCCCGGCACGTCCCACGAAAAGAGCATATCGCAGCGTGGTCAACTGGCCCGCCCGGCTGGGCATGCACGGACAACCGGGCGGGGGGCTGGGCCTGTCGCTGGGCTGGTCCGCGCGGGGATCAATCTGGGCGGCCTGCGCCAGCGCGCAGGCGGCGGGCCATACGCTGGCCGCGCTCATCTCCGACATCCGCGGCGTGGATCCGGACAGGAAAATCAACCTGATCGCACATTCCTTGGGCGCTAGGGTGGCGCTGACGGCCATCCGGGCTGGTGCGCCGGGTGCGGTCAATCGCGCCATCCTGCTCGCGGCGGCGGAATACGCCGAGGCCGCCCGCAGCGCGCTGGACAGTGAGGGGGGCGCAGGAACGACGATCCTGAACGTCACGAGCCGTGAGAACGATCTGTTCGACTTTCTGCTGGAACGCCTCATCGCACCGCCCCGTCCAGGCGATCGAATGTTGGGCCACGGCGGATTTTGCCATCCCCGCCTAGTCACGTTGCAGCTCGACGATTCCCGCAGCCTGTTGGCGCTGCGGCAGGCCGGCTTTCACATTGCGCCGCCCGAACGCCTGATCTGTCACTGGTCGCCCTATCTGCGGGAGGGCGTTTTCCTGCTGTATCGCGCCGTTCTGGACGGCTCTATGCCGCTGGAGACGCTGCGCGCGCTGTTGCCGACGGACTGCGCACCGCGCTGGTCGCGACTGCGACCGCGCCTGCCAATTCCCCAGCCGCCCCTCCTGCCCGCCGAGTAGGCGGATACCGGCCCTGCCCCGGAGCCCCGCCCGAATTACCCCTTGCGGCGCATCTGTCCGGTTGCCACTCCCCATTCTCCCGTCGCATGATGGCCCCGTGTTGCAAACGGGAGAAAACGGTTGGATTCCTTTCTTTTTCAAGCCTCTGTCCTGCTCGCCGCTGCGGTGATTGCGGTGCCTCTCGCATCGCGGCTTGGTTTGGGATCGGTCCTTGGATACCTTTTGGCGGGCCTTGCCATCGGACCCGGAACGGGCCTTGTGGTCGATACGGCAGACATCCAGCATTATGCGGAATTCGGCGTGGTGATGATGCTGTTCATCATCGGGCTGGAACTGGAACCGCGCGCGCTGTGGGACATGCGACACCGGCTGATCGGGCTGGGCGGCTTGCAGATCACGCTGACCACCGGCGCGATCATGGCGGCGGCCATGGGTCTGGGCCTGCAATGGCAGACGGCGCTTGCCGTCGGCCTCGCGCTGGCACTCTCCTCGACCGCCATTGTGTTGCAGACGCTGAACGAAAAGAAGTTGATGCAGACATCCGGGGGACGATCGGCCTTTTCCGTATTGTTGACCCAGGACATCGCGGTGATCCCGATCCTCGTGGTCCTGCCGCTGTTGTCCCTCGGGATTTTTCAAAGCCCCTCCGCCGTCACGGAGGAGCAGGGCACGCAGGTGGCAGGTCACGCCGCGGACGCCCATCACGCCAGCCTTTCGCTTGTCGCGGGGCTGCCGGGCTGGGGCGCCGCACTGGTGACATTGGGAGTGGTCGCCGGGATCATCCTTGCCGGCATCTACGGCGCGCGTCCATTGTTTCGCTATATCCACGCCGCCCGCCTGCCGGAGATGTTCACTGCCGTCGCCCTGCTGATCGTCATCGGCATCGCCTTTCTAATGATCCTCGTAGGTCTGTCGCCCGCGTTGGGGACGTTCCTTGCGGGCGTTGTCTTGGCGAACTCCGAATTCCGCCACGAACTGGAATCCGATATCGCCCCCTTCAAGGGCCTTCTGCTCGGCCTTTTCTTCATCACCGTGGGCGCTGGCATCGATGTAGAGCGTCTCGTCGCGGAGCCGCTGCTGATCGTCGGTCTGGCGCTTGCGGTCATCCTGATAAAGGGCGTGATCCTGTTCGGACTCGGCCTAATGTTCGGCCTGCGTCACCGCGGTCTATGGCTGTTTACCCTCGGGCTGGCGCAGGCTGGCGAATTCGGCTTTGTGCTTGTTTCCTTCGGGCTGCAACAGTCAGTCTTCGGCGAGACCCTTGGCGACCGTTTGTTGCTCATCGTGGCGATCACCATGCTGATCACGCCTCTGCTCTTTCTGCTTTTCGATTATCTCAACAAACGGCTCAGCGAAAAGGCGGATTTTTCCGAACCGGATATCATCGACGAGGAAGGTCCGGTCGTCATCGCCGGTATCGGGCGCTTTGGCCAGATCGTGAACAGGCTTGTGCGTTCGGCCGGGCACAAGACCGTGGTGCTCGATCACGACATGAAGACGATCCAGCTGATGCGCCGGTTCGGCGTCAAGGGGTTCTTCGGCGATCCGACGCGGCCGGAGCTGCTGCATGCCGCGGGCATCGAAACCGCGCGTGTTCTGGTCGCGGCGCTGGACGATCCGAAGGCGACGACCAAACTGGTGGCCTATGCCCGACGCGTCCGGCCCGACATTCACATCGTCGCGCGCGCCCGCGACCGGACCCACGCCTATGCGCTATATCAGGCTGGCGCCAACGACATCGTCCGCGAAATGTTCGACAGTTCGCTGCGCGCCGGGCGCTACGTTCTGGAAAACACAGGCATGAGCGCATTCGAGGCCGCCATCGCAGAAAAGACCTTTTATCATCACGACCGAAAGACCATTCAGGAATTGGCGCAACTTTGGGATCCGTCGGTGCCACAGTCGGACAACGCCGCCTATGTTGCACGCTCCAAGGAGCTGGAGAAGGAACTCGAGGCGGAGCTGTTCAACGCGCTTGCGGAACGCGGGCAACGGGATGTCGCCTGACCCATGTCCCGCGGGAGGGCAGCCTGCGCCCTTTTACCTTCGGCGGCAGAGGAACCCGTTCAAGGTGCAAGCAGCAGCTATTGGCCCCCTGGCCCTTGTTGCCGATAAATACCCGATGACATCAAAAAACCGCGCCCCGAACTGGCGGGACGCGGTGAAAACATTATAGGCCTTGCGTGGCCGATCCAGTCAGATCAGGCGGCGCGCAAACCAAGAACTTCATCGACCTGACGTGCTGCCGCTGCCTCGTCACCCGTCACGGCGGCGACTTCGCGGGTCAGACGCTCAAGCGCGGCTTCGTAAAGCTGACGCTCCGAATAGCTCTGTTCGCGCTGGTCATCGGCACGGTGAAGGTCGCGCACGACCTCAGCAATGGCGATCAGATCCCCGGAGTTGATCTTCTGTTCATATTCCTGCGCGCGGCGCGACCACATCGCCCGCTTGACCTTGGCCTTGCCCTTGAGTGTCTTCATCGCCTCGTTCACCACATCGGGCGAGGACAGCGAGCGCATACCGACATCCGTCGCCTTGTGCGTTGGAACGCGCAGGGTCATCTTGTCCTTCTCGAAGGAGATCACAAAGAGTTCGAGGCTGATACCTGCGATCTCCTGCTTCTCGATCGACACGATCTGGCCTACGCCGTGGGCCGGGTAGACGACATAGTCGTTCGGACGGAAGTCGTTTTTCTTGCTCTTGGTCATATGAGTCTTTCCTCGCACTTCAGCAGTCGACAGGCGACAAAAGATGACCGGGAACCGCTGAATTCCCGTTCATCTCAATTCATTCAGTCCACAATGCACTTGAGGGCCAAGGTCATCTACCTTGGACATGCATTCGGTTTGTAGACAGGATGTATACCACAAAACGGCGCCATATCATAGCGCCACGCATCGGGACGCTTTATCTCCAAAATTTCATGAAGTTGGGGGCGGTAGCTCAGGTGATGCCCGCAGGTCTTGGGCGAATCGTCCTCATCCACCCTCGCCGGGCGCCTCTGAAAAATACTTTTCGAGCTTGCCGGTTTCGCCGTCGTGCTCTTCCGCGTCCGGCATCGGGTCTTTCTTGGTGATGATCACCGGCCAGAGTTCGGCATATTTGCGGTTGAACTCCACCCATTTTTCCATCTCGGGCTCGGTGTCCGGGCGGATGGCGTCGGCCGGACATTCCGGCTCGCACACGCCGCAGTCGATGCATTCGTCCGGATGGATCACAAGCGCATTTTCGCCTTCGTAAAAACAATCCACCGGGCAGACTTCGACGCAGTCGGTGTATTTGCAGGCGATGCAGTTGTCGATGACGACGTAGGTCATGCAGATCTCATTCCTCGAATTACGTTGCCAAGCTAGCTAATTCAGGGACAAGGATCAATCAAGCGCCGAGGGACGAGACTTGTCATACTGGCGGCGATCCTTCTTCGTCGGCCGCCCCCCGCCATCGAAACTGGGCGTTTTCAAGGCAGGTTCGCGCGGTTTCGGCGGCTCCAGATCCTCGTAGAGCGTCTGCGCCTCTTCTGCTGGCCCGCGCCGCTCTCCAAGCGCGACGATGCGGATCACGCGAATGTCCCGTGCCTGCGGGAAGGTCAGGACATCCCCCGGCACCACGGCAAACGCGGGTTTGGCGATACGGGCCCCGTTCACCCGGCAATGCCCACCCGCCACGACCTTGGCGCAAAGCGAGCGCGTCTTGAAGAAACGCGCCTGCCACAGCCATTTGTCGAGGCGGATCTTGAGTGCCGGTTCCGCCACTCAGCTCTTGTCCTTGAGCCCCATCAGCGCGGCTGCAAAAGGATTGTCCGGATCGATCGGCTTTTCCTTCTTGGGCGGTCGCGCCTCAAAGCTTTTGCCGGCATCGGTCTTGCCCGGCTTGCCCTTGCCCTTGGGCTTGCCCCCCTTGCCGCGGGCCCGGTCGTCCGTGCGATCATCGCGCCCCTGCCGCGGACCCTTGTCGCCCCGCGGGGCGTCATTTCCGCGGGCCTCGCGGCGCGGTTTGCCCTGCCCACGGCGCGCGCCGCGGTTCGGCGCCCATGTGAAGGTATAAAACGCCTCCATCTCGGGACCGGCGATGGCCGCATCGGGCGTCTCACCGGGGAGCAGTTCTTCCTCCGGGGTGTCAGGAACGGGCGTTTCCGCGACAGGCTCGGCCGGTTCGGCAGAGACCGGCGCCTCTCCCTTGTCCTCCAGTTGCGCCACTGGGTCGGCAACGTCAGCCGGGGCAGGTTCCTCTTGCGCGTCAGGCAGCAGGCCTTCGGGCGTATTGCCGCTGACGTCCATCACCGGCGTGTCATCCTCGACCGGGTTCGGTTCCTCGGCAACCACCACATCGGCGGGCTTGACCTTGGCGCGCTCACCCTTCTCGGCCTTGTAGCCCAGGCCCTGCATCAGGTCGGCGAATTGTTCCAGCGTCATTCCCGTGATCGAGAGCATGTCGGCCTTCGCCTCGAAACCGGCGCGGCTGTCTTCGGCCCGCAGCATGTCGGCCAGACGTTCCAGCATATCGATTCGAATGGCGCGCGTGCCCGCCTTGCGATAGCCCGCCAGGGCGTAATGCTGTGCCGGAACCTCCTCGACGTTCGGAACGGTCACCAATCCGGGCGGCGGCGCCTCCGGAAATTCGTCAAGCCCGTTCGAAAGGCTCCAGAGGACAAGCCGCAGGCGGGTCGGCGCGGGCTTGAGCAGCAGCGGCATGAAGATCGTGTATTGACCAAAACGCACGCCATGCTTGCGCAGGGCGCCGCGTGAATCCTGATCCAGCGCCTTGACCTCATCGGCCACGTCGGCGCGCGGGATCACACCCATCGATTCCACCATGCGAAAGGCAAAGCCCCGGGCGAGACCGGTCAGCGTCTCGTCCCCCTGCATTTTGACAAGCGGCTCGAACAGCGCGGCGATCTTGCGATCCATGAAGTGCTGGAGACGGCGCTCCACCTTGGCACCGACGTCCGGTCCGGCCTCTTCGTCGACAAAGGCGACAACACGTGGCTTGAGAGGATCGTCGCCCTTGGTCAGTTTGCCGACCGCCTGGTCGCCCCACATCAACCCGCCCTGTTCGGTAAAGTCGATTTCCGAGTCGGGCGCGTTGTAGAACCTGTCCGCCCTGAGATGGAAATGCGGCGTCAGCGCCTGGATGGACGCCTGACGCAATGTCTTGGCCTCCTGCCCTGTCGCCTCCTTGTCCTGACGGAACCGGAAACCTTCCAACCTGCCGACGAATTGTCCTTCGACGGTGACTTCGCCTTGATCGTTCACTTCGGCCAAGAGGGCCTCCTTCTGTTTCAACCGGCGTAACAGAACACTCGTCCGCCGGTCGACAAATCGTTGCGTCAGACGGTCGTGCAACGCGTCTGACAGGGCGTCTTCTACAGCGCGTGTGCGTCCGCGCCAATGATCTTGATCAGCAACCCAGCCTTTGCGCTGTGCCACATACGTCCATGTGCGGATATACGCCAGTCGTTTCGACAATGTGTCAATATCGCCGTCCGTCCTGTCGATCCTGTTGATCTGGCGGGCAAGGAAATCATCCGGAACGCGCCCTTTCTCGTGCAGATGCCCGAATATAACGCTCAACAGCCCTGCATGTTCCGCAGGCGATATGCCGCGAAAGTCCGGAATGCGGCAAACATCCCAAAGCAGCTGCACGGACACCGGGTCGGACGCCCGTGCGCGCACCTCCGCTTCGGAGGCCAGTGCGCGCAATGCCCGCAGATCATCCGCCTCGCGCGCCCGGGTCAGACGGTCATCCCCCGGCGCGACCTCAAGGCTGGCCTCAAGCGCATCGATGGACCCGAAGCGCAGATCGGCACTGCGCCAGTTGAGCTTTTTCAGCGGCGTGAACTGGTGGTTGCAGATCGCCTCGGCCCATTCGTCCGGGATCGGCCCCGCCTCTCCGGTCACGCCGAAGGTGCCGTCGGACATGCCCCGCCCTGCGCGGCCCGCGATCTGTGCCAGTTCATTGGGTTGCAGCGGTCGCATCCGGCGACCGTCGAACTTGGTAAGCGAGGAAAAGGCGACATGGTCGATGTCCAGATTCAGACCCATGCCGATGGCGTCGGTCGCAACGAGGTAATCCACCTCGCCATTCTGGTAGAGATCGACCTGCGCATTGCGTGTTCGCGGGCTCAACGCGCCCATGACAACCGCCGCGCCCCCCTTCTGACGCTTCAAGAGTTCCGCGATGGCATATACATTATCAATCGAAAACCCGACGATTGCTGTTCTGGGGCGCAGCCGGCTTATCTTTTTCGAACCTGTATAGACCAGTTGACTCATCCGCTCGCGGCGGACGAATTCAACGCCTGGCACCAGCGCGGCAATCGGACCGCGCATCGTGTCGGAACCAAGGAAAAGCGTTTCATGGGTGCCACGCATCCGCAGCAGACGGTCCGTGAACACGTGGCCGCGCTCCGGATCGGCACAGAGCTGGATCTCGTCCACCGCGACGAAATCGGGGCCCATCCCCTCCGGCATCGCCTCCACCGTGCAGACCCAGTATTGCGCGCGCGGCGGCACGATGCGCTCCTCGCCGGTGAC
>CAZRZN010000014.1:0-37473 GCA_964604565.1 uncultured Rhodobacterales bacterium | reverse complement strand
ATGTCCGAGGCCGACCCGGAAGAGATTCGCGCCTTTTTCGCCAATGATCTGCCGCAGACCGGCACCGGGGCCCTTGCGCTGGCAAAAGCGCATATGGACACCGGCAACGCGGGGGCCGCGCAGACGGATATCGTGCTGGCGTGGCGGACGCTGTCGCTGACCAGCGATGAGCGACGGGCCTTTACAGAGCTTTGGGGCGATGTCCTGCGCGACCACCACGAAGCGCGCATGGACATGGCGCTCTGGAACGGCTGGAGCCGCAATGCAGGCTTCATGATGCCCTTGGTCGACGATGGCTGGAAGGCTCTTGCAGAGGCACGGCTGGCCCTGCGCACCTTGGCCCCCGGGGTCGACACGTTGATCGCCCGGGTGCCGGAGGATCTGGTGAACCATCCCGGTCTTGCCTACGAAAGGTTCCTGTGGCGTATTCGCAAGGGACGTCAGGCCGACGCGATCGCGCTTTTGCGCCAGCATTCGGTCAACCGTGCCGCCTTGGGCGAGCCATGGGCATGGGCCGGTGAGCGGCGTGATCTTGCACGGGACCGGATGCGCGACGGTGCCTATGCAGAGGCCTATGAGATCGCCTCGCGGCATTTTCTGGTCGAGGGCAACGATTTTGCCGATCTTGAGTGGCTGTCCGGTTATCTCGCGCTGCGGTTTTTGAATCGGCCGGACCTTGCCGTGCAGCATTTCGAGAATTTCCGCGATGGCGTCTGGACGCCAATCTCGACAGGGCGCGCGGGTTACTGGCTGGGCCGCGCCTATGAGGCGGTAGACAAGACGACCGAGGCAAACGAAGCCTACGCGCTGGGCGCACGGTATCAGACATCCTTTTATGGCCTTCTGGCGGCGGAGCGCGGCGGTATCGCACCCGATCCCACGCTGGCGGGAACAGAGACGTTTTCCGACTGGCGCGAAGCTGAGTTTACCGGATCGAGCGTCTTTGAGGCGGCAATCATGTTGCTGGCCGCCGGCGAAGCCAGATTGGGGGAGCGCTTTCTAACCCATCTGGCAGAGTCCCTTGACCGCGACGGCATGGGACAGATCGGCGCCATGCTGATCGACATGAAGCGCCCGCACATTCAGGTGATGCTGGGCAAGCGCGCGGCACAATTCGGGATCGAACTGCCGGGCCCGTATTATGCGCTGCATCCCCAGGTGACCCAGACGGAGTATCCTGTCCCCAAGGAACTGGTGCTTGCCATCGCACGCCGCGAATCGGAATTCGACCCCCGGGTGATTTCCGGCGCGGGCGCGCGGGGGTTCATGCAATTGATGCCCGGCACGGCAAAACTCGTATCCGGGCAGCTTGGTCTTGACTACGATCTGGACCGGCTGCTCAGCGATCCGGCCTATAATGCCACGCTGGGATCGGCCTATCTGGCCGGGTTGGCCGAGCGTTTCGATGGCAATGCGGTGATGATGGCGGCGGGCTACAATGCCGGGCCGGGCCGACCGATCAACTGGATGAAACGGTTCGGCGACCCGCGCAAGGGGGAGGTCGATATCATCGACTGGATCGAGTTCATTCCCTTCGACGAAACGCGCAACTACGTCATGCGGGTGACCGAAAGCTTGCCGGTCTACCGCGCGCGGCTCGGCAAGGAACCGCATCCGGTGCCTTTCAGCGAGGAGTTGATCGGCGGGACGCTCAGGGCTCGCTGATCCGACGGGGAACATTCGGAGGCTCTGAAAACGACCGGCAAAAGTCCCTTTCCGCGGACCGATGCGGCGCAGTTGTGCCGGTGCTGTAGGGTCGCTCCACTGCTTAGGGATCTCAGGCGCGAACCTGCTTTGCCCGCCAAAGGGTGAAAAGACCTGCCGCAACGATCAGCGCAGCGCCGAAGGCCACGTTCCAGCGCAATGTCTCATCGAAAATCGTGATGCCCATTGTGCTGGCAAAGACCAGTTGCAGATAGGCAAAGGGCTGCACCGCGCTGGCCTCGGCAACCTCGTAGCAACGGATCAACAGGTAATGGCCCAAGGCGCCGGTCAGACACAAAAGCCCCATCCAGCCCCAGTCCGGCGCCGTCATCGGTTCCCAGAACCACACACCGATAACCGTTGCCACCACGACGCCCGACACGCCCGTGTAGAAAAAGGATGTGGCCGAAGTGTCTGCGCGCGCCACGTAGCGTGTCAACAGGCCGTATAGCGCGAACATCAACGCCGCGATCAGCGGGATCACCGCATAGGGCGAAAACACGCCGCCCGAGGGTTGAAGGATGATCACCACACCGACGAAACCGACGCCGATCGCAACCCAACGCCGCCAACCCACGCGCTCTCCCAGCACCGGACCGGACAATGCGGCGACCAGAAGCGGATAGCAGGCAAAGACCGCGTGACTTTCGACAAGGCCCAGAAAGACGAACCCGAGCACCATGATGTTGATTTCGATGACCAGAAGGGCGCCGCGAAAGGCCTGAAGCCAGGGGAATGCGCTTTGCGCCGCGGCGCTCAACCCGCCGGCCTTGCGCGCGGCCACCGCCAGCACGAAGGCGGCAAAGAACCAGTAGCGCACCATGACCACGAGCATGACATTATATTCGCCGGCCAGATGCCGCGAGATCCCGTCCTGCATGGCAAAGACAAATGTCGTGGCCACCATGAGCCAGATGCCGAGTCGCGTGTTTTGCTGTGCCATCAGGGATCCGGGTTGGGGTGGTTTCGGCTTCGCGCGGCAGGGTTGCGACAAGACGCGGTCAGCGCGTCGAACCCGGTTTGCGTGCGATTGTCATGTGACGCTTTCGGCCATATCCCTTGATCCGTTCAACCTCAAGTCCCGCCGCCTGAAGGGCGCGCCTGACGTGGCCTGCCGCCGTGTAGGTTGCCGCCGTCCCGCCCGGCGCCATGTGACGCGCGACCTCTGCCATCAGGGACGGGTCCCAGAGTTCCGGGTTTCTGGCCGGGGAGAAGCCGTCGAGAAACCAGCCGTCGGCACTGCCCTCCCAGGGCGGCAGGGTTCTGCGGGCGTCCCCCATTATCAACTCGAACCGAAGATCGTGCAGATCGAACCGCGGCGCGCCCCAAAGCGGGGCCATTTCCCGCGCCAGTGGTGCAAGGTCGGCAAAGGCAGCCTGCGCGCGGATCATGTCCTGCGGCGAAAGGGGAAAGGCCTCGAAGGAGGTGAACCGCAGCACACCCGTCTGCCCGGTGGTCCGCCAGAGATGCAGCGCCGCCAGCAAGTTCAGCCCGGTGCCGAACCCAAGCTCTGCGATGTGAAATCCGTCCCGGAACCTCCGGGGCAGTCCGTTGCCCGTCAGAAAGACATGGGTGGTTTCAGCCAGCCCATTCTCCAGAGAGAAATACGGATCGTCAAAGCGCGTCGAGACGGGCGTTTCGCCGCGCCAGTCGAGCGGCCTGCTCTGGTCTGCCATCGGCCTTGTCCTTATGAAGCGCGAACAGTTCTGGCGGGTGGAGCAGCCGATGGCAAGCGTGGATGTGACGATACGCGGGGCCGGGATCTTCGGACTTTCGGTGGCTTGGGCCTGTCTGCTGCGCGGCGCCCGGGTGCGCGTGGTCGATCCCCTTGGTCCCGGGGCCGGGGCCTCGGGAGGGATTGTCGGTGCCCTTGCGCCGCATGTGCCCGAGAACTGGAACGAAAAAAAGGCATTCCAACTCGACAGCCTGCTGATGGCAGACGCCTTTTGGGCCGGGGTGGAGGCACGGACAGGGGTCAGCGCGGGTTATGCTCGCACAGGCAGGCTACAACCGGTGACAGACGAAAAGGGCCTGTCCCTTGCGCAGGCCCGATCCGAAGGGGCGGATGCCCTCTGGCGGGGAACGGCGATCTGGGAAGTCGTGGAGGCGTCCGGGATCAAGGACGTCTGGGTGCCCGAAACGCCAACCGGCTATCTGGTCCGCGACACACTGAGCGCCCGAATGTTCCCCCGTCGCGCCTGCGCCGCCCTTGCGACCGCGCTTTTGGCGCAGGGCGCCGAGATCGTGACCGAAGCCGATGATGCAGGGGCGGTGATCTGGGCGGCAGGCTGGCAGGGTCTGCGGGCCCTTTCAGCGGATCTGGGCCGTCCGGTCGGCGATGGGGTGAAGGGTCAGGCCGTGCTTTTGCAATTCGAAGCGCGGTCGGCGCCCCAGCTTTTCGTGGACGGGCTGCACATTGTGCCCCACGCCGATGGAACGGTTGCGATCGGCTCGACCTCGGAGCGGGAGTTCGAGGCGGCAGATACGGTGGATATGCGCTGTGACGATCTGATCGCACGGGCGCAGGCGGCGGTTCCCGCTCTGGCAGGTGCAAGAGTGCTGGAGCGTTGGGCCGGTGTCCGCCCTCGGGCGCGAAGCCGCGCCCCGCTGCTGGGCGCATGGCCCGGGCGTCCCGGGCATTATGTCGCGAATGGTGGGTTCAAGATCGGCTTTGGCATGGCGCCCAAGGTTGGCGAGGTCATGGCAAATCTGGTCCTTGAAGGCCATGATGAGGTGCCCGAAGGGTTCGGTTTTGACGCGCGGCGTTGAGAGACGGTGCGTGACGCTCGCCTTCGGCGTCGCCCCACCCACCGTCCCTTGAGCCATCAAGATCAGGGGGCACGGGTGGACACCCGAGTATTTGCTTCGCGTTGCCGATACGTCAGGCGGATTGAGGCGTGAAATGCATCCGAACCTTCCGGGGGACCCGCGAGCACGCATGCTGAGGGGTCTCGACGTGAACGTTAGGCATTGACGGCTCTTGTTCTCCAGTTCAAGGAAGACCAGCGACGACCCGGGTTTCTGACGCATACTTCCGAACGCGTCGAAAATAACGAATTTGAGCGCGCCTCCTCCCGGGGCCTTGGTTTTACACCCAGCGGTGGCCCCGCCTTGACGTCAACTGACGCTTCGGTTTCAGGACGGGTTGCCCTAGTCGAACTTTCTCGATGGGGCGAGAACCTTGGCCTCGCCGACCAGCACCTTCTTGTTGTCGACCGCGCAATGGCATTCAAGGGTCACGCGTCGCTTCGCAATATCGATGTCGACCACCTTGACCTCGGCGTAGACCATGTCGCCGGGGCGCACTGGCGCCAGAAACCTCAGCGTCTGGCCCAAGTAGACAGTCCCGTGGCCAGGAAGCTGTTCGCCTATCACGGCAGAGATCAACCCCGCCGTCAGCATCCCATGCGCGATGCGCCCCTCAAAGATCGTATCCTGAGCGTAATCGTCATCCAGATGAACCGGGTTCCGATCCGTCGAGATCTGCGCGAACATCTCGATATCCTGATCCGTCACCTGTTTTCGCAAGTGCCGGGTCATCCCCATCTCGATATCTTCGATGCAGATTGTGCCGCGCGGCAGATTATCCAACATCGGATCCTCCATGTGCAAGTTGCGAGGTAACAAGTGCGCAATTATTGCGCGTATTTCGCAACTTTATTACTTTTGGATGCCATGCAAGACAAGGGAAATCTGACCTAGCGCAACGTTCCCATCGAAAAGCTGGGATTGATCATTTCTTTTTCGACGAAGGCGCGCAGCGCGTCGGGATCCGGTTGCTGGCCGGTGCCAGTCTCTGCCCGCGCCAATCCCCCGGTGATGAAGAGAGAATCCAGATCCTCTCCCATGGCGCCGTCTATGTCGGTATGCGGGCCGTCCCCGATGGCAAGGATGGCGCCATCGGTCACGCCGGGACGACAATGTGCCAACCGTCGCCGGGCGAGATCGTAGATCGGCGGATGGGGTTTACCGAAATAAAGGCTTTCGCCGCCCATCTCGGAGTAAAGCTGCGCCAGCGCGCCCGCGCACCATTCTCGCCGCTCACCGCGGTCCACGACGATGTCGGGATTGGCGCAAAGCAGTTTGAGCCCCTTTTGCTTGGCCAGCAGAAATTCCGGCCGGTTGATCGCAGGATCGGCGTGCGGATCGAAAGGCCCGCAGCAGACGATACCTTCTGCCTCGTCCAGAGCGACGCGAGTGATCTTAACCGGCGATTCGAGGACATCGGGCGGCTGGAAAAAGGTCAGATCGAAGTCCTGCCCCATGAACCAGACTTTCTCTCCGACAGCACCGGTGAACATGGCCGTGCGAGCGCTGTCGCCCGATGTGGCGATGTCGTCCCAGGCATCCTTCGGCACATCGAAGCGATCCAGTTGTTTTGCCACTTCCTGTCGGGAGCGCGGGGCATTGGTCACAAGGATCACCGCTCCGCCGCGCTGGCGATAGTCCTGCAGGGCAGCGACAGCGGATGGAATGGCGGTCACGCCATCGTGCACGCAGCCCCACAGATCGACAAAAAGCGCATCGTAGCGGTCTGAAATCTCGGAAAGGGTGGTGATGATCTGGGTCATGAGCGCGGGTCCTTGGCCGGTTGATCTGCGCTGCTCATCCCACAAAGCGACCCCGCGGAAAAGACCTTCCACCCGGCGGCCGCGCGCCTTCGCCGCGCCAGGCAAACATTCCGAAAAACCGGATTTGCCCGAAACACGAAGAACGAAATCGAAGGCGCTTCTTCGGGCCTCAAATATCCCGGGGGTGAGGCCAAGGGCCGAGGGGGCAGCGCCCCCTTGGACGGACCCTGCCGGGCATGGAACATTGGATCATGGCCCGCCGATCAGATGGTCTCAGACAGAACCGGCGTTACGCTTGGTTCATGCGCTCGACGTAGCTACGCATTTCTTCCGCTTCCTGGCGGGCCTCGCGCAGACCGTCCATCGCAGCCGACAATTCTGCCTCCGTCTGGGCCAACTGGTTGGTCAGGTCGGCTTCCCGTTGCTGGAGGTAGGTGATTGCCTGGTCGCGGGTTTCCTCGGCCTCGTGGAGTTCCTGGCTCATACGCTCCAGCTGGTCCATATCTGCCTGGCTGACGCGTTTGAAACGATGGATCACCCAATGGGCAAACCAGCCAAGTGCAAAGGCCACGAAAAGGATGATCGCGGTCGCCATGATGAATTCGCCTCTATTCATCGCCAGTCTCCTCGGCCGGTGGCGCGTTGTCCACATCCGGATCCTGCGTTTCGGGATCTCCCGCGTCCGCTGCGTCCGGATCCGAATCGGCAGGGTCTGCCCCTTCTTCGCCTTCTTCGGACGGCGGTGGCAAGAGCTTGAATTCGATCCTGCGGTTGGCTTCGCGGCCCTCCTCGGTGGCATTGTCCGCGATGGGCAGCGTCTCGCCATAACCTTTGACCGTGTAGGAGCGTGTCGGCACGCGCCGGGCGCGCAGCGCATCAAGAACCGATTGTGCGCGGTCGCGGCTCAATTCCTCGTTCATGATTTCGCGGCCCTGACTGTCGGTATGCCCACCGATTTCCAGAGGAATGTCGCCGCATTGCTTCAGCAGGTCGGCCAATTCATCCATGATGTCCTTGGCAGAGGCGTCCAGCGTGGCCGCACCGGGCTCAAAGTTGATCTTGCGGCTGCCGATGATGTTGACGATTCGCGCCTCGCATTCCTCGGGCGTGGGAAGCCCTGCGATCGGGTCCAGCGCCTCCAGATACTCGACATCGACGTCAAAGGCGGCGCTTTCCCCCAGCTTTGTCACCAGCAGGCTGGCGATTTGCGCGCTGGCCTCGACGTTGCCGGTCTTGCCGGTGACCGTGACATTGTCCGGGGTCACGGTGACGGCGCCATGGCTCAGCATCGACAGGGCTTCCAGCCCGGCCAGCGTGCGGGTCGACCAGTCTGCAGGCAGCCCCTCGGTCACGCGTGCCGCGGTATAGACCGCCTCCGACCCAAAGCGCGCCTTGGCATAACTGTCCGCGGTGGTGCGCGCGATGTCGGAGGCCAGCCGCCCGCGCAGTTGCACGTCGCCCTCGGGACTGAGGGTGGCAATGAAATCCGGCGTTCCCTCGGCGTTGGCGTCCGGCGGTTTCGGCAGTTCGGCACTCAGCGAAAACAGGTCGGGCAAGCCGGCCTCCAATTCGCCGACGATGCGGTCGAACCTTGCCTGATTGGTGCCTTCCTGCGCCACGAGCGACACATCGGCGTTCGAAAAGGTCAGCGTGCCGCCCCCCAGTTCGGCCAGTTTTCCGATCGCGACCTCCGCCGCCTCCGCCCAGCTGCCCGATGGCACGCCAAGGCCGAGCGTGCAGCGGGCCTTGCCATCAAGACCTGCGTCGCCGGCGGCGCGCAGGATGCGGTCGCGCGCAGCCTCCGTATCGGCTGAACAGGCGTCGAAGCGCGCGCCATCGCCGTCAATCTGAAAGCGCAACGTGAACGGAGAGATAACGGGCCGTGGCGCAGACAGATCGAGCAAGAGGCGCAGGCCGTCGGGCTTGCGACGTGAGAGGGCGGCTTCCAGACGGGCGCGCGCTTCGGCGCTGTCGGTCATTGCCTTGATGGAGACGCGATCCGCCGCGACAGAGATCTTGGAACGCGGCAATTCCCGCAGGGCGTCCGCGGCGTAGCGCAAGGAGGCGTCCCAGCCGTCCGGGGTTGGAAAATCGGCGGTTTCGAGAAGATCGGTTACCTCTCCGGCGTCCGCCATGTTCCGCAAGCTGTCCAAGAGCGCGTCCCGGTCGGTGGTGGCGGGAACCAGCCCGATCACCGAGATCCCGGCATCGTTGCGCAGGATCTCGACCGAAAAGCGCGGCGGATCCAGTTGCTCGGGCTCTTCGACAAGCATCTGGTCAATCACGCGGCTGGCGTCGACCACTGTGCCCGCAGCGCTCAGCGCCTGAAATCGCGTGGCCTCGTCCGGCGCGGTTCCGAACAGGAATACCTGCAACCCGTTGGTGTCCACTTCCGCCCAGGTCAGGCCTTCGCTGTCGAGGGCGTTCAGGACCCCGGTTTCCGAGGCGCGTTCGATGGTCTGAACCGAAAAATACGCCGTAAGCAGGCTCAGCCCGCCCGCTGCGACAAAAGTGCTGCCAATGACAAAAATCGAGGAGAGGCGCATGGGCGCATGTTTTCCTTGGTTTTTTGAGGTCGTGATACGCAAGCTGCGTGTTCGGTGCAATCAGACGATAAGGGCGACGGCGAAAAACAGCACGGGCAGCAGGCCGGCGTCGCGATTCGACCGGAACAGGCTGAGAAGGCGGTCGTTGTCGTCCAGCTTCAGTCGCCGCATCTGCCACACCATGTGCCAGCCCATCGCCCACGGTCCGATGATCAGAACGATCAGTGCCATGATCTCGCCCTCGGGCGCGGCCATGATGATCGCCAGCCCCATCAGCGCCACGGAGGCGATCAGGAAGCGGGTCAGCCAGCGTGGCGTGTTCTGGTCAAACAGGCGGGCGGTGGATTTCACGCCGATCAGGGCGTCGTCTTCCTTGTCCTGATGGGCGTAGATCGTGTCATAGAACAGGGTCCACGCCATTCCCGACAGATACAGCGCCACGGCCGGCCATTCCAGCCGACCCGAATGCGCCGTCCAGGCCAGCAGGGCGCCCCAGTTGAAGGCAATCCCCAAAAAGATCTGCGGCCACCATGTGAACCTTTTGGCAAAAGGATAGACGGCCACTGGCAACAGCGCGATCACCCCCAACGCGATGGCCGCTGGCGGAAAGGTGATGAGAATCAGGAACGCCGTGAGAGATTGCGCCGCGGCCCAGACCAGCGCCTGTCTCGTGCTCACCTGCCCCGATGGAATCGGCCGCGACGCGGTGCGCGCCACAGACCCGTCGATATCGCGGTCGGTGATGTCGTTCCATGTGCAGCCGGCGCCGCGCATGAGAACGGCGCCAAGGCCGCATCCGGCAAAGATCCACAGATCCATCCAGCGCGCCTGCCCGTCGTTCACCATGGACAGTAGCAAGCCCCACCAGCAGGGTAGCAGCAGCAGCCATGTTCCGATGGGCCGGTCTGCGCGGCTCAACCGAAGGTAGGGGCGCATGGCCCGTGGGGCATGGCGGTCGACCCAATTGCCCTGCACCGCGTCGGAGACCTGTCCTTCGGCCTCTGGTTTCTCTTGCGTGCCGGACATATGGTCCCCCTCATGACACCGGTGACACCGAAAATCCGCCTCTTTGTAGAGCACCCGTTGGGGGAGGAACAACCGCTGTCCCTGTCGCGGGAGCAGGCGCATTATCTCTTTGGCGTGATGCGTCAGGGTCTGGGCGCCGAGGTTGCGCTGTTCAACGGGCGCGACGGGGAATGGCGCGCCGAAGTGACGGAGGCCGGCAAGAAATCGGGAACCCTGATCTGCCGTGCCCAGACGGCGCCCTTGCGGCTGCCGCCCGACCTCTGGCTGTGCTTTGCGCCGATCAAGAAGGCGCGCACTGATTTCATCGTGGAAAAGGCGGCGGAGATGGGTGCGCGTCGGATCGTGCCCGTGCAGACCGCTTTCACGAATGCAGACCGGATCCGGCAGGATCGCTTGCAGGCCCATGCCCGTGAGGCCGCTGAGCAATGCGGAGGCACCTATTTGCCAGAGGTGACCGACCTACAAAGGCTGGATCGCCTTCTGTCCGACTGGCCGGAGGGGCGGCGCCTGATGTTTTGCGATGAGGCCCGCGTGGGTGAGTCGCTGACGCTTGAACCCGTGCCACAGCCGGCGCCATGGGCCATCCTGATAGGCCCGGAGGGCGGGTTTTCCGACGCGGAACGCAGGCATCTGCGTGGGCTGCCGTTTGCCCATCCCGTGTCGCTTGGCCCGCGGATCCTGCGCGCCGACACCGCGGCGGTGGCGGCGCTGACGATCTGGCAGACAACCCTGGGGGATTGGCGATGATCCGGCCGGCCGCAGCCGCCGCGCTACGGCGCTGGCAAGAGGCCCTGATCGGCCTTGCCGTCTGCGCCTTGGGCGCGTGGTGGGGGTTTTTCACTGGCGGCGGGCTGCTGCACTGGGTCGGCTATGTGGTGCTGGCCGCCGGGATCGCGCTGGTGGTCACCGGGGTTCAGCGCGGCCGCTTCCGGATCGGCGGCAGCGGTCCGGGCGTCGTGCAGGTGGTCGAACGGCGCGTCAGTTACTTCGGTCCGCTGTCCGGCGGGATCATAGATCTCGATGCGCTCAAGGCGCTGAGCCTGGATCACACGTCCGATCCGGCCTGTTGGCTCTTGCAGGTGCCTGCGCAGCAGGTTCTGGCCATCCCGCTGAACGCGAAGGGGGCCGATCAATTGTTCGACGTCTTTGCCACGCTTCCGGGCATTCGAACGGAACACATGTTGCGCCAGATGCAGGAAGGCGCCGATCATCCTGTTGTCATCTGGCGCGCAGAATCTGTGCGCGAGGCGGCGCGCCGCCTGCATTGACACTTCTGTCGATTGGGGACAACACGTTGTCTGATCGCGGCGAGCATATCCGGAGAAAGACATGTCCATCCCTCAATCCGGCGGCGGGCCGATCACGTCCCACGACCAATTGGCAGAATACATGGCCTCCGGCTGCAAGCCGCGCGAGGATTGGCGCATCGGCACCGAGCATGAGAAGTTCGGCTACGTCAAGGAGACGCTGGAACCGCTGCCTTTCGACGGACCGCGATCTATCCGGGCCGTGCTGGAGGGGCTTCGGGACAGGCATGGCTGGGCCCCGATCACCGAAGGCGGCCACCTGATCGGGCTGGAAAAAGACGGCGCCAATGTCTCGCTGGAGCCGGGAGGCGCGCTGGAACTGTCGGGCGCTCCGCTGGAAACCATCCACCAGACCTGCGACGAGGTGAATGAACACCTGCGCGAGGTCAAGGACATCGCCGACGAGATCGGCGTGGGCTTTATCGGGCTGGGCGCTGCCCCGGTCTGGACCCATGAAGAGATGCCCCTGATGCCCAAGGGCCGCTACAAGCTGATGGATGCCTATATGGGCAAGGTCGGCACCATGGGCCGCGACATGATGCGCCGGACCTGCACGGTTCAGGTCAACCTCGACTTTTCGTCAGAGGCGGACATGGTGCAAAAGATGCGCGTGGCGCTGGCGTTGCAGCCGGTGGCGACGGCGTTGTTTGCCAATTCACCGTTCTTTGAGGGCAAGCCCAACGGGCATAAATCCTGGCGTTCGCGCATCTGGCGCGATCTGGACGCCGCGCGCACCGGGATGTTGCCCTTTGTCTTCGAAGAGGGGTTCGGGTTCGAGGCATGGGTGCAATACGCGCTCGATGTGCCGATGTATTTCGTCTACCGCGACGGTGTTTACGTCGACGCGCTGGGCATGTCCTTCCGCGATTTCCTCAAGGGCGAACTGCCAGCGCTGCCGGGCGAAATGCCGACGCTGTCGGACTGGGCGGATCATCTGACAACCGTTTTCCCGGAAGCACGGGTCAAGAAATACATCGAAATGCGCGGGGCCGATGGCGGCCCGTGGCGGCGGCTCTGCGCGCTCCCCGCGCTTTGGGTCGGCCTCGTCTATGACCAGACAGCGTTGGACGCGGCATGGGATCTGGTCAAGGGCTGGGACGCCGAAACGCGTGAGACGTTGCGGATCGAAGCGTCAAGGATGGGCCTTCAGGCGCAGGCAGGATCGGTGCGGATGCACGATCTCGCACGCGAAGTTGTGGACATCGCCGAGGCGGGCCTTAAGGCGCGGGCATTCCCGGGGGCCGGTGGTCTTGTCCCGGACGAGACGCATTTCCTGAACGCGCTGAAAGAAAGCGTCGAAAGCGGGCAGGTGCCGGCGGATGAGCTTCTGGAGCGGTACCAAGGAGATTGGGACGGGGATCTCAGCCGGATTTATTCGGAATACTCCTACTGATCACACTGCCGGGACCGGTGGCCAGCGTCGTGGAGACGGGTTCAACCCTGTAGCGGCCCGGGGTTATCGGAGCCGCTTCTCAAGAACGGGAGCCCGCGACACATGGGATCGTGCAGCGGCGTTTGCCGGGGTATTCCCCGGTTGGGGTCTTGGTGTTCAGGCGGAGGTGCGGCACCTTTTTCGTCACGCGTCACTGGCGCAGGCATTCTGCCTGCGCCATGGTTTGACTCCACGTCAGTATCCGATGGCACTTCCGTCCTTGCGCGGGTCTGACGCGCCCTCCAGCACGCCGTTTTCATGAATCAGGATCGCCTGCGCCCCGCCAATAGGCGTTTCCGGCACGACAATGTCATGTCCCCGGTCCGCGAGATCGGCAAACACGTCTTGGTCATATCCGCGCTCCAGACGCAGCTTGCCACCGTCGGCAAAACTGCGGGGTGCATCGAGGGCGGTCTGCGGATCCATGCCGTAGTCGACCATATTGGTCAGCACGCGGGCGTGACCATTGGGCTGGTATTGTCCCCCCATCACGCCAAAGGGCATTGTCACGCGTCCGCGTTCCCGGACAATCGCCGGAATGATCGTGTGAAACGGCCGTTTGCCGCCGGCCAATTCGTTGGGATGCCCCTCGGTCAGGTTGAAGCCCGCACCGCGGTTCTGCATCAGCAGACCGAACTTGTCCGACGCGATGCACGATCCGAAATCATGAAAGACGGAGTAGATCAGGGACACCGCCATGCGGTCCCGGTCGACGACCGTGATATAGATGGTTTCCCGGTGGACCTCTTCGGAAATCGCGGCGGGCGCGGCCATGGCGCGCTTCGGATCGATCAGCGCGGCAAGGCGCGATGCGGTCTCGGGGCTTTGAAGGTGCGCCAGCCGCGTCATGTGATCCGCATCCGCGAGAAAGCGGTTGCGGGCGTCATAGGCCAGCTTGGTGGCCTCGGCCTCGATGTGGGCGCGCTCGGCGCCCAGAGGATCCATGGACTCAAGATCGAAATTTGACAGTATGTTCAGCAGAAGATGCGCGGTCACACCCTGCCCGTTGGGCGGGTGCTCCAGCAATTCACGACCTTTGTAGATCCCGGAAATCGGGGTCTCGACGGTCGAGGCGCAGGCCGCGAAATCGTCAAGCGTATGCACGCCACCGGCCGCGTTGAGGGCCGTGCACATGTCTTCCGCCACCTCTCCCGTGTAGAATCCGTCCCGGCCCTGCGCGACGATGCGCCGGAGCACTTCGGCATTGCCGGGCAGGCGGAAGATCTCGCCAATCTTGGGGGCCGCGCCGTTGTGCAGGTAATGGCGTCCGGCGGCCCCTTGCAGGGCATCGACATTGTCCACCCAATCGAAGGCCGCGCGTGCCGCGACGGGCAGGCCTTCGTCCATGTAGCGGATCGCAGGTTCCAGACTGTCGGCAAGGCCCAGACGGCCCCAACGTTCGGACATGGTGCAAAAGGCATCCACGGCACCGGGGATCGTCACCGCGTGAACGCTCTTGGGCGGGATCGTTTCAAGACCTTCGGCACGCAAGGCGGCTGCCGTTGCGGCGGCGGGCGCACGGCCCGAACCGTTCAGGGCGATCACATCGTCGCCACCGGCAGGCGAGACCAGCGCGAAACAATCTCCGCCAAGGCCCGTCATCGCAGGTTCGGCCTGGCCGAGGATGATCGCCCCGGCGATGGCCGCGTCCATGGCGTTGCCGCCGCGCCGCAAGATGTCGACGGCGGCTTGCGCGGCCAAGGGGTTTGACGTGGCGCATATCCCGTTCAGTGCCAAGACGGCAGAACGACCGGGTTTGTGGAAATCGCGCATGGGTTTTTACTCTCCCTCAATTTTGGCCCGACAATAGACGTGGCGGGGGTAAGGTCAATCAGGGGGAGGTAAGTCCTCGACGCCACGTGCTGGGTGGGGGCTGAAAAACGCGGCGCCGAGGGAAGCCATATGCAGCTACAGGACAGGGTATGTCGGGCAAACAGGGCGCAAATGTGGAAAGTCCCGGGAATTCTCGTGGCGCGAATTGCTGGGGGGCGCGGTTGACGTTGCGCTTTGCGCGATCCGGTCGCGCTTTGCGCGATCCGATTGCAAGCGGTTCTTGATTTTTCCCGCGCTCCCGCACGCAGTTCCGGCGCAGGTCGCCAGTTCAAGCCTTTGTCGTTCTGGATAGGACGGCAAACCCATGCCCGACGAAGCCGTCCAAGTGGCGATTGTGCGCCTGCGGCGCAGATTGCTTTCAGGTGTGTTGGCCCCGCGAGAGCGGAATGGTGAGCGTGAGGTGGTTTTTTCCGCCTTCGCGACGGTAGGTCAGACTGTCCGATAGAGAACGGATCAGGAACCAGCCGAATCCCCCCTCCGGCAAGTCGTTCCGCGCCACGTCGAGATCGACATGGTGTCCTTCTGGTGGTGTCCCGCGTGGCATGGGCAAGCCGGAGTCGATGAATTCCAGCAGCAGATGCCCTGCGTTGAACCGAAGGGTCATGTCGATCCGGCCATCCGGCCGATCACTGTAGGCATGTTCGACGATGTTGTTGAGCACTTCGGCGATGACCAGTTCCCAGTCGTTCTCATTCGACAGATCTGGAACCTGTGCCAGCAGAAGATCCGAAAGTCCTGCGAGCGTTGCGCCCACGTCTTCGGCTGTGCTGGCCATCCGGCAGGAAATCACGAAGGTGCCGTCGTCCAGCCGCTCCGCTTGCATGTGCATCCTCTCCGGTCCCTGTCAGGTGCTTGTGGCGGCGTCTGCAGAAGGGTGTATCGCGAAGATCGAATCCATCCGGGTCATGCGAAAGACCTTGTCAACGGCAGGCGTCAGGCCGGCCAATTCCAGCTTGCCGCCCTTCGGCATCTGCTTCATCGCGGCGACGATCGCGCCAAGGCCGCTGGAGTCGATGAAATCCACATGTTGCAGGTCAAGAACATAGCGCGGTTTCTCACGCGTCAGAACCTCGCGCATGCGGTCCTTGAACTGGATCGCAACGGCGGCGTCGATCCGGCTGGCATTGACCGTAATGATGTCGACGCCATTCGTCTGATGACTGGTGATCTGCATTCCATCCTCGTGATCCCGGACGCTCTGGACCCTAGACGGCAAACCTTACCATTCGGTATGCAGGTTTGGGCAACAGAAGGGCATGCGCATGGAAAAGGTCGTGATCACCGGAGCGTCGCGGACGCCGATGGGCGGATTTCAGGGGGTTTTCGCCGAACGGTCGGCCGCCGACCTGGGGGGAGACGCCATTCGCGCCGCGCTCGCGCAGGCCGGAAGACCCGTCGTGGACGAGGTTCTTATGGGCTGTGTGCTGCCGGCGGGACAGGGACAGGCGCCGGCGCGACAGGCAGGTTTCGCGGGCGGCCTTGGCGAGGAGGTTCCCGCCACGACCGTGAACAAGATGTGCGGCTCTGGCATGAAGGCCGCGATGATGGGCTTCGATCGGCTCGCCCTGGGCCATTCCGGAACCATCGTCGCGGGCGGCATGGAATCGATGACCCTCGCGCCGTATCTGCTGCCCAAGATGCGGGGTGGCGCGCGGCTGGGCCATGCGCAGGTCGTTGATCACATGTTTCTCGACGGGCTGGAAGACGCCTATGACAAGGGTCGTCTGATGGGCACCTTTGCCGAGGATTGCGCCGAGGCCTTCCAGTTCACCCGTGAGGCGCAGGACGACTATGCTCTGACCTCTCTCTCGCGTGCCTTGGAGGCACAGAAGACCGGCGGTTTCGTGGATGAGATCACACCGGTCACCCTGACTACCCGCAAGGGCGAGCTTGTGATCGCGGCAGATGAACAGCCCGCCACGGCGCGACCTGAAAAGATCCCCCTGCTCAAACCGGCCTTCCGCAAGGACGGAACGGTGACGCCGGCCAACAGTTCGTCCATTTCGGACGGGGCCGCGGCGCTTGTCCTCTCGACCGAATCTGCCGCGGAAGCCTCGGGCGTCAGCCCGCGCGCCCGGATCCTCGGCCATGTCAGTCATGCGCAGGCGCCTGCGCTTTTTCCGACGGCGCCGGTGCCCGCAGCACGCAAGCTGCTGGCGCGGATCGGCTGGGACAAGTCGGATGTCGATCTGTGGGAAGTCAACGAGGCCTTTGCTGTCGTGCCCATGGCCTTCATGCAGGAGATGGGACTGGACCGCGAAATCGTGAACGTGAACGGTGGCGCCTGTGCGCTCGGCCATCCGATCGGCGCCTCCGGTGCGCGGATCATCGTCACCTTGCTGAACGCGCTGGAGAAACGCGGGCTGAAACGCGGCGTTGCAGCGATCTGTATTGGCGGAGGCGAGGGCACCGCCATTGCCATCGAACGGATGTGAGGCTCGGATCGGGTGGCAAGCAGCCACAAGTCCCCGGCGGCGATACGGGTATGGTGCAATCCGGCCAAGGCCGATGCAGGGCCTTGTGTCTGCCGATTTGCCAATAGGGGTGATCCGATAGGGTCGCCTTTCCCAGTGCTGCCTGAGTGACACGGCTCACCGCACGACAGGGCGGGGATAAAACACGGGGCGCCGGTCCCCAAGCAAAGGACTGCCAAGAATACGACGCCTAGGGAGTTGCATCGCTTGGATTCGCAAGGGGTTGGTCACCCGGCTGGGTCCGACGGCAAGAACAAGGAACGACCATGCCGGATCCTGCCAACGGGGTGCAGTCGGTCCTCATGGGGGGTGCTGTGATCGGCTGGTCGGCTGCCGATCCTCTGAGGAGACCTGCATGGCCCGATGGTGTCCCGCCCGAATACGCGACAGCTGCCGCAAGGCACCCTTCGTCATGGGACAGGCCTGATCTTCCGAATGCGCCTTGCGTCCAAAAGGGCATGGCCGGCGACATCCGGCCCCGGGGATCGGAGATCCCGGAAGGTACTGTCAACGAGGGGCGTCAATCCCGCCCTCGCACCCAAAGCCCGAACCGCAGAGCAGTGCTCTATCGGTCCGCCGCCTCGCTTCAGCAATAACTTCAAAAATCTTCGATCCTTCGGGCGGCCTCGGCGCCCCGCCCCGGGACAAACGGACGCTGTCCATTGGCCACAGAGCCGCCGCTCTGCACATCCTTCTTGAAGACTCCTTGAGGATCTCGCCGATTCTTGTCACAGGGAGGCGGATGGACATGTGTTACACGCCCCCCACCGACGAGATCCTCGTGCTCCACGCGGACAGCGATCTGCTGATCGTCGACAAGCCTGCCGGTCTGCTGTCGGTTCCCGGTAAGGGAGAGGCGTTGTCGGACTGCCTGCTGACCCGATTGGAAAAGGCCTTTCCCACCGTCCGCCTGATCCACCGGCTGGACCGTGACACCTCTGGCGCGATGGTCTTCGCTCTCACGCCGCACGCGCAACGCCATCTCAACCTCCAGTTCGAAACCCGCAAGGTCAGAAAGACCTATGTCGCAAGGGTGGCCGGCCGCCTGGCCCCCGCCTCGGGAGAGGTCGATCTGCCTCTGATCGTCGATTGGCCCAACCGCCCACGTCAGAAAATCTGTCACGAGACCGGCAAGTCGGCCCTGACACACTGGAAAGTCCTGCGCGCCGACGAAAGCGAAAGCCGCGTGCGGCTGTTTCCAAAAACCGGCCGCACCCACCAATTGCGGGTCCACATGCTGGCCTTGGGACATCCAATTCTGGGGGATCCCTTTTACGCGCCCGAAAACGCCGGGGACTTTCCGCGCATGATGCTTCACGCCGAGGAACTGCGCCTGAAACATCCCGAAAGCGGCCATGGCATGACCTTTCGGGCCAAGCCGCCGTTCTAGAACGTCCCGCCCGCAAGCTGGGGCACCGCCCCACGGTCGGGCGCCCGTTCTGGACGTGTCGGCACGTCGCGAAGCTTCAGAAACCGGCTGCCGCTGAAAACGCCGCATGGCCCGCTGGCAAGCCGTTCCGACGCACTGCTACGGCGCTTACCTGGCTTCTTCTCTGCAAAAATACTCCGGGGGGTGGCTCGCAGAGCCCGGGGGCAGCGCCCCCCTTGTCCGTCCGCTTGGTCACTCGGCCGCCCAGCCGGATACGGCCTTCACCTCGACGAAGTCATGGATGCCCCAGCTGCCGCCCTCTCTGCCATTGCCGGACATCTTCATCCCGCCAAATGGTGAGCCGGCTGCGCGGCTCTCGCCGTTCATCTCGACCATGCCCGACCGCAACTGACGGGCCAGGCGGTTGCGGCGTGCGCCGTCTCCGCTCTGGACGTAATTCGTCAGCCCGTAAGGTGTGTCATTTGCGATCTCGACGGCTTCCTCCTCGGTTTCGAACTTCAGGATGGACAGCACCGGGCCAAAGATTTCCTCCTGCGCGATGATCATGTTGTTGGTCACATCGGCAAAGACGGTCGGTCGAACGTAAAAGCCCTTGTTGAACCCTTCCGGCCTTCCGGGGCCACCGGCCACAAGGCGCGCCCCTTCGTCGACGCCCTTCTGGATCAGATCCTGGATCTTGCCCCATTGCGCCGCATTCACCACCGGCCCCATGTGCCGCCCTTCTTCTAACGCGGGCCCCACGGTCATCTTGTTCGCCAGTGTCGCCGCCTCATCGACCACGCGATCGTAGATCGAGGCCTCGACGAGCATCCGCGAGGGCGCATTGCAGCTTTGGCCGGAGTTGTTCATCATATGCAGCACGCCGCGCTTGACGGCCTTGTCGTCCGCATCGGCAAAGATCAGGTTTGCGCCCTTGCCGCCCAGCTCGAGATGCACGCGCTTGAGCGTATCTGCCGCGGCGATTGAGATCTGGCGCCCCGCGCGGGCCGAGCCGGTGAAACTCACCATGTCGACATCCGGGTGGGCCGACAGCTGGGAGCCGACGCCCGCACCGTCCCCGTTCACCATGTTGAAAACCCCGGGCGGCAGTTCTGCGGCGGCCACGATCTCGGCAAAGATCATCGCATCGAGCGGGCTTTCCTCCGACGGCTTCAACACCATCGTGTTGCCTGCGACGAGGGCGGCGCCGACCTTCAGCGTGATCTGGTTCATTGGCCAGTTCCACGGCGTGATCAGGGCGCAGACGCCCACCGCCTCATGCAGGATCCGGTCGTTCGGTGCGTGATCCCCCAGTGGCGCGTCCCATGGAAACGCCTTGGCGGCCTTGATGAAATTCTTAAGATGCCACAAGCCAGCCCCGACCTGTTGGGTCTTGGCCATGTCGATGGGGGCCCCCATTTCCGTCGACATCGCAACAGCGAGATCTTCGGTTCGGGTCTTGTAGGCGGCATAGACCCGTTCCAGCGCCGCGATGCGGTCCTCCACCGGGGTGGCCATCCAGCCCGGCAAAGCGTCTTTGGCGGCTGCCACGGCGGCATCGGTATCGGCCTGGCCGCCCAGGGAAATCACTGCGCAGGCCTCTTCGGTCGATGGATCGATCACGTCATGCGCCGTGCCCGCAAGGGCATCCACCCACGCGCCGTTGATGTAGAACTGGCGTTTCTCGACCATTGCATGCTCCAAAGCTGAATTCTGCCCCTTGAGGCTTCCTCAGGATGGTGTTCCTGATCGCCGTGTCGGGGGTTTGCGACAGTCTGTCACCCTGTAGACCCGGGTGCAAGGCAAGGCCTTTACGCTTCGAAAACAGTGTATATCTCGCGTGTTGACCCACGGCATCGCGGGCTCTTTCAATGAAAGGATCAGTCTCATGGCATTACGTATCAACGATGAACTCCCCAATCTCACTGTTACAACAGATCTGGGTGAAATCACCCTGCACGACTGGATCGGCGACAGCTGGGCAATCCTGTTCTCTCACCCCAAGGATTTCACACCGGTTTGCACCACCGAATTCGGCGCCGTGGCCCAGCTGGCCGCCGAATGGGAAAAGCGTGGGACGAAGGTCATGGGTATTTCGGTGGATGCGGTCGCGGAACACAAGAAGTGGAAGGGTGACATCGAAAAAACCTCCGGCGCTCCCGCGGGCTTTCCGATCATCGCCGATGAGGATTTGGCCGTGTCCAAGGCGCTCGACATGCTGCCGGCAGAGGCATATCTGCCCGATGGCCGCACACCCGCAGACAGCGCCACGGTGCGCAGCGTCTTCATCATCGCGCCGAACAAGAAGGTTCAGTTGATGATGACCTATCCGATGTCGGTTGGGCGCAACTTTGCCGAGGTGCTGCGCGCTCTCGACGCGTTGCAGACCACCTACGAGGCGCCGCTCGCCACGCCGGCGAACTGGTCGATGGGACAGGATGTGATCGTGGCAATGTCTCTCGATGACGCGCAGGCGCGGGAAAAATTCGGCGAAATCGACGTGGTGCTGCCCTATCTGCGCACCACAAAGATGCCGGCATAACGCGGGCGGTCACATGCGGTTTTCTTGCGGGCGCCTTGGCGGGCGCCCGTCTGTTCAGTTCCGTTCGCCGTGAACCGACTATCAGGGGGTGCCCGGTTCCAATGCGGCGCGATCGACCATTCGGGTGTTTTCCCGAGGTGTTTCCCGGTCTAAGCCTTGGTGCATTGGAGGGACGATAATGCAAGACCCCTTTGTTCTGGGCGATGAAGAGATCACCGCAGGCACCCGGCGCACCGTGGATCTTCCGGTGTCGGTTCTGTCGGACCACACTCCGGTGACGCTTTCGGCGCATGTGGTGCACGGGCGGCGTCCGGGGCCGGTGATGTTCGTGTCCGCCGCGATTCACGGCGACGAGGTGATCGGGGTGGAGATCGTGCGGCGTCTGCTGCGCGCCGCGCCGCTCTCGCGGCTCACCGGGACATTGGTCGCGGTGCCGATCGTGAACTCCTTCGGTTTCATCAATCGGTCGCGGTATCTGCCGGACCGTCGCGATTTGAACCGAAGTTTTCCCGGGTCCCCGCAGGGATCTCTGGCGTCTCGGCTGGCACATCTGTTCCTGACAGAGATCGTCACGCGCTGCGATTTGGGTATCGACCTGCATTCCGCAGCGGTGGGCCGCACGAACCTGCCACAGATCCGACTGACGCCGGGCAATCCGAAACTGCGCGATCTCGGCGCGGCCTTCGCCGCCCCGGTCACGCTCTTGTCCAAGACCCGGGAGGGCTCGTTGCGGCTTATGGCAGAAGAGGCCGGTGTGGACCTGCTGCTCTACGAGGCGGGCGAAGGGTTGCGGTTCGACGAACATGCCGCGCGGGCCGGCGTGGCGGGTATCCTTCGGGTCATGACGCGGCTGGGTATGATCCCGGGGCGGGGTGTGCCCAAGGCGCGGGGGGTGTCCGTGGTCTGCGAAAGGTCATCCTGGGCCCGTGCGCCGTCCGGGGGATTGCTGCGGACGTTGAAGCGGCGGGGTGATTTCGTCGAGGCTGGACAGGTGCTTGGCCTTGTCTCGGACCCGTTCGGGGAACGGGAGGTCGAAGTGGTTGCAGAGGCGACGGGCATTCTTGTCGGACGCTCCGACCTGCCGGTGGTGAATGAGGGAGACGCGCTGTTCCATATCGCGGAACCGGTGGAGCCGTCGACGGCCGAGGCCGCGGCCGAGCGTTTCGATGCGGAACTGACGGCGCCGCCCCTGTTCGACGAAGATGAGATCATCTGATTGAAGCCAGAGATGTTCAGCCATTGATGGCCGCGCCGAAACGCGGTTGCGCGCGCGGTGTGGTCTTGGCAGTGTCGCGCAGCGCAAGCCGGGAGTCGCCTCATGCCGTTCACCATCGCCACCTGGAACATCAATTCCGTCCGCCTGCGGGCCGGTCTGGTCGAGAGGCTGTTGCAGGAAGAGGCGCCCGATGTTCTGTGCCTGCAGGAATGCAAATCTCCGGTGGACAAGATCCCGCATGAGGCGTTTGCCGCCCAAGGCTACCATCACATGGTTGCCCGTGGCCAAAAGGGCTACAACGGTGTGGCGATCCTTTCCCGGATGCCGCTGAAGGATGCCGGCGATCGGGATCTTGCCGACCTTGGGCAGGCGCGCCACGTTGCAGCGCAGCTGGACAACGGTGTGACCATCCACAATTTCTACGTGCCCGCGGGCGGGGATGTCCCAGACCGGGAGGCGAATATGAAGTTCGGTCAGAAGCTGGATTATGTCGCGGCCATGCGCGACTGGTTTGGCGGTGAAAGACCGCAAAAGGCCATTCTTGTCGGCGATCTGAACATCGCTCCACTGGAAGACGACGTCTGGGACCACAAGAAGATGCTCAAGGTCATTTCCCACACGCCGGTCGAGGTCGAGGCGCTTGGAGAAACGCAGGACGCCGGTGCCTGGGTCGATGTCACCCGCAAGGACCTGCCGGTGGGCAAACTGTATAGCTGGTGGTCCTACCGCGCCAAGGACTGGGATGCCGCCGACAAGGGGCGGCGTCTTGACCACGTCTGGGCGACGCCTGATATCGCCAATGCTGCGCATTCCAGCCGCATTCTGCGTGCGGCGCGGGGATGGGAAAAGCCGTCGGATCACGCGCCGGTCTTTGCCACCTTCGACCTGTGACGCAGCGCTGCGGGAGGCGCCTTGACCGCCGTCGCCGCCGGCCGACGCGATGATCCCATACTGCGGGATTCGACTGCTGGGCGCCGGAACCCCGTAACGACTGGCGCCGCAGCGCGACTGTCGGCCCCTCCCCCTTGCATCCAAGGCTACCCTGCGCCATCTACCACGCACGATATTTGCAAACCTGCGAGGGGACGAGATGCTGGAACTGGGCGGCGGCCAACAACAGGCCAAGAGCGATTTGGTCAAGGATATCTCGGAAGCCGAGTTCATGGCCGAGGTCGTGGACGGCTCTGCCGAAATACCCGTCATCGTCGATTTCTGGGCGCCCTGGTGCGGCCCTTGCAAGACGCTTGGTCCGCTTCTCGAGGATGCGGTCAAGGCGGCCAACGGCGCCGTGAAGATGGTCAAGGTCAATGTCGATGAGGCGCAGTCGATCGCGTCGCAACTTCGGATCCAGTCGATCCCCACGGTCTATGCCTTTCACAAGGGCCAGCCGGTCGACGGGTTTCAGGGCGCGGTTCCGGGGTCCGAGATCAAGGCCTTTGTCGACCGTGTCGCACAGGCCGGCGGTGGGGATACCTCTGGCGGGCTGGACGACGCGATCGCCGCAGCCGAAGAGATGCTGGAGCAGGGCGCGGCGGCGGACGCAGCGCAGACTTTTGCCGCGATCCTTGGTGAAGAACCAAACCATGCGGTGGCCTATGGCGGCATGGTGCGGGCCCATATCGCGATGGGCGATCTGGCACAGGCCGAGGCAATCCTGAACGGCGCCCCGGTCGAGATTTCCAAGGCGCCGGAACTGGAAGCCGCCCATGCGCAGCTGGCGCTGGCGCAGCAGGCCGAAAACGCCGGACCCATCGGCGATCTTCAGGCAAGGGTCGAAGCGGACCCGGACGACCATCAGGCGCGCTACGATCTGGCGCAGGCCCTTTATGCCTCGGGCGACGGTCAGGGGGCGGTCGATCATCTTCTCGAACTTTTCCGCCGGGACCGCGAATGGAACGACGGCGCGGCAAAGACCCAGCTTTTCACGATCTTCGAGGCGTTGAAGCCGCAGGATCCGGTGGCTCTGAACGGACGCCGCAGGCTAAGCTCAATGATATTTGCCTGACGTATTCGACAGGCTAGATCACTCGCTATGACAAGGTTCAAAGATATGCCGGGCACGATCCCGGTCTTCCCGCTTCCCGGTGCGCTCCTCCTCCCCAGGGCGCGCCTTCCGCTTCATATCTTCGAGCCACGCTATCTGGCGATGTTGGATGATTGCCTCAAGACGGAGACGCGCCTCATCGGCATGGTCCAGCCCAATCAGGTGCCGGGCCGTGAAGAGGACGGCCTGCACCGCATCGGCTGCTCCGGCAGGGTGACACAGTTTTCCGAAACCGAGGACGGCCGCTACATGATCACGTTGAGCGGCATGTCCCGCTTCCGGATCACCGGAGAGGTGGAGGGGTTCACACCCTACCGGCGCTGCGAGGTCAACTGGGACGGGTTCGAAAGAGACCTTCAGGGGTCGGAAACGGATCCCGGGTTCGATCGTGCGAAGTTCATGGATCTGCTTGACCGTTTCTTCAGCTCAAAGGAACTGTCTGCGGACTGGTCAACATTGGAGCAGGCGGATGACGAGCTGCTCTTGAATTCGCTGTCGATGCTGCTGGAGTTCAATCCGGAGGACAAACAGGCATTGCTTGAGGCGCCGTCGCTCAGCACGCGACGGGAAACTCTCGTGACGCTGATCGAATACGCGATGCGCGGCGGCGAGGAGGATCTGATCCAGTGAGTGGCGGCACCTTTGACCGACGCATGCTGGAGGGATTGGTCTGTCCGGTGACGCAGGCCCGTCTGCGCTACAATGCGGAGCAACAGGAACTGATCAGCGAAGCGGCCAATCTTGCCTACCCGATCCGTGACGGGATTCCCGTGATGCTTCAGGATGAGGCGCGCGTTCTGGACTAGGCGCACGTTATCCGGGAGACTTCGCAGGTCTGTTTACGGCGTGCACCTGAACCCGTATCTGGTGTTCTGTGTCCCAAGTTTCCGCCCCGTGAATGCGGCAGGGCAGGCTCGTTCATTGATTGAACAAAGCTGGCAACGGCACGTGGCCATGTCTCGACAGAAATCAGTGTCTGTCGCCCGCATTTATTCATTGTTTGTAAGACGTCGGATCATACCGGCGGTGCTTTCGAAAAATCGCCAAGACTTCCGGTCAGCGGGGGATCGGGACGCGCACATGGTCTGCTGCGCCCCGTCCGGTGGCCAGACCGGCTCAGGGGATCAGACTGCGCATCGCGTCCTGTGTCTTCGTGCCGATCTGGCCTGTCACAGGGCCGGTGTAAGCGCCTGCTGTGGTCAGCGCATCTTGCAGGGCGCGGGCGGTTGGCGTGGACCAAGCCCCTGCATCGCGCACCACGGGCCAGTCATTGCCCGCCCGCAAGGCACGGATATAGAAATCCGCCGCCCGATCCGTGTTCTGAGCCATGCCGCGTCCGGTCTCATTCATCCACCCGAGGCTGAGCAGGGCATCGGCCTGTTCCTTGTCCGCGGCACGGGCAAACCATCTTGCGGCGTCGATATCGGATTGTGGCACCCCGCGGCCCTGGAAATGGAACGTTCCCAATGCCGTCTGCGCCATGGCATGGTCCTGCTCCGCGGCCTTTTGATACCACTCTGCGGCGGCTTCGTCCGATTGTGTCCCGTTCAGCCCGGCCGCGTGAAGGTTGCCAAGATTATACTGCGCATCGGCATTGCCTTGCAGGGCGGCCTTTTCGTACCAGATCGCCGCTTTTTCGGGGCTCTGTTCGACGAGATCGCCGCGCGCGTAAAGATCCCCCAGCTGGTCCTGCGCGCCGTGGTAGCCCTGTTCGGCCGCCTTAAGGTAGAGGCCAAGCGCGATGTCGCCGGATTGCTCCACCCCGAGACCGTTGTGATACATGACCGCCAGTCCGGTCTGGGCAATCGGATATCCCTGATCGGCGGATTTCGTAAGCCAGTCCAACGCGGCCGGATAAGACACCTCTGTGCCGTATCCGTGCAGATTGGCGATGCCAAAGCCGGCCTGACCGATAGCATCGCCCGCGCGTGCCGCGTTCCGGTAGGCATCAAGCGCCTCTTCATGACGGTTGGCAGCCGCCAGCGCCTCGCCGAGGAAGGCGGTCATGCGAGGATGGTCGGGAAAGGCGTCAAGAGCGCGCAGGCAGGCGGCTAGGCCGCGCTGTGGGTCAATGTCCTCGAACCGGAGGCCCTCTTGAAGCATCAGGCCGCGGGCGCGGTCGGGGTGAAAGCTGTCGCCAGCGTATCGGTCGCAATCCTGCACATCCGCGTTGTCTGCCATGCGCTCCGCCAGATCGGGCGTGGGCGCAACAGGCTTTGGCCGGGACGCGGACCGAAGTGTGGCGATCAACTGGCCGGCCGTGCGTGCGGCCGACGTGCCGGGGGAGTCCTCGACCAAGGTTTCCAGCGCGAACAGGCGTTCGTCGGCGTCGACCATGGACAGCGCATCGGACAACCTGCCAAACGCCAGCCTTTCGGGATCGGGAGAGGTCTCCGACGCAGGCGCGAGCGCACCCAGCACTGTGCTGGCCGCAAGAATCCGCGACATTGGAACCGCGTAGTTGACGCTGTTGTTGGCCGATCCGGCGTGATGCAAGCCGATCACCCGTTGCGTGCTGGCATCGATCACCGGCGAGCCGGAGTTGCCCGGCATGGTGTCGCAGGTGTGCAGCAGCTTGCCGTCCGACAAGGCAGGGGCATTCGCGCGGCATTTCTCCCGGCTGATCCGCTGGGCCTCCCCCATGGGATGGCCGATAATCCAGAAGGGGTCGTTGTCGTGCGGCGTGTTGGCGGCCAGTTGCAGTGCGCCGAAGTCGCGGCCCGGCGTGTCCCTGAGAATGCGCAGCAGCGTATAATCGAGCGGTTTCGACGTTTCCACCGGGGCAGGGTCCACAAGGAACCTTTTGGTGCCTTCGGTGACACCTTCCTGAACGTATCCCACCACGAACTGCACGCCGACAATCGCCGTGGCGCCTGCGCGGTCGTTTTCCGTGATGCCCGGCACGCAGTGATTGTTGGTCATGATCAGATCGTCGCTGACCAGAAAGGCGGTGCAGGGGAAGACTCCGGTGTCGGTGGCCACGTCGAGGCGGCCAACAGACCGTCCGATGCGGGCAAAAATGGACTGCGTGGAATAGGTCGAGATGAATTCGTTGTTGTAGGCCCCGAAGGCGGCTTCCGGAATTGCATCGAGGGCGACCTGATGTCGCGACAGGACGACCTTTCCGAAAGACTCGAGGTCGAAGCCGATCATGTCCTGCGCCAGCGCAGGGCCAGCGACCAGAAGGGCGGCGATACAATGTCTGAACAGGCGCATCTGGTGCCTCGCAGCGGGACGAACGGGAGTGTTCAGCGCGAGATTAGCACAGGTGGCCTTGCGAGGGTGGGGTGGGATACCTGACCTTCAATCGCGTTTGCCCGGCATCGCCATGGGGCAGGGGCGTTGGTGCGCGAACCCCGATCTGGCGGTGCGGGTGGCTAAGGCGGCGGTCCAGCGCGTCCCGGTTTCTTCGGAAAAATGGGCGCGGTCGGGCATTTGCGGCAGCCATCTATCCGGATAACAGGTTGGACGACATCTGTTTGCGGGCTCAATCGCCCCCAAACCCATAAACATCTCACATCCCGATCCAGTTCTGTCCGGCACGCGCGCCCTCGTCAGTCGGGCGGTGTGGCGAAGGATCGTGAGATCACGCCATTCTCCGCGCGCTGTCTTTCATTCGCGGCAATTGCCGCGTCCAGCGGCGCGCGATCCACCATACCGGAAAAATTCTCCACTGTTGGTATGGCTGTGCGGAAAACCGTATAGCGTTCTTCGGCCACATCCATCAGGCGCCTCAGTTCTGCCAGCGGGTCGGCGTGGTCGTCCACGCGCAGGTCAAGCGCGGGATAGGGCTGGCCCGAATGGATGAGCAGAGCGGCGGCCTGCTTGCCGCGCTTGTCTCCGCCTGCGCGCTCGCCAGCTTCCATTGCCGCCATGAACCGTTGGGCAAAGGGCAAGTCCTGGGCTTTCCCCCAGGCGGCCAAGGTATCTTCGACCACGGCGGGGCCGGCCAGCATGTTCCCCGCGACGGAGACGTTTTCCGCGCTCACATGTCCGGCCCATGGGACACAATCCGCGCCGGTGTGCTGAGCTGTTGCGCCATCAGGTGAAATCATGTGTGCCTGTCGCGTGGCCTGACCCGCGTCGCGCCTGATTAAGTCGGTCAGGACCGTTTCGGGGGACTCTCCATCACCGAGGCGGGCGAGCCCTTCAATGCCCCAAAGCGGGTTCACGAAGGCCTGGCTGGCAAAGGCTGCTGTTGCGCTGACATGCGGCACCAGCGATCCGCAGGCGAAAAAGCGGCTGGCCACGGCGATGCCGAATGCGCCTGTTTCGGGGTCTCTGGCTACGATGGAATAGGTCATGTCGCTTTCTCCTGTCGCCTTGCAATAGGCATGACGGCACGTCTCCGGGTTCTGCAAGCATCTGAAAACAGTAACAGCCCGATGCCGATCCGTGGCTCAAGCACGGACAAGGTGCCGACCAAATGAAGGGCATGAGGTGCCTGCAAAAGAGACAATCAAGAGCGGATCGAACCATATCAGCTTAATTTTTGCGCAAATTTATGCCAAGCTGTAAAAAACACGCCCCTGAATCCTCGCCGCAGGCCGTCGGTCGGTTAGGCCCTTCTGCTACACCATGCCACGATAACGGTTCAAATAGACATGTCGCTGCTGGAAATCGAAAATCTGAGTGTGAGTGTCTCGCAGGACCGGCGGGAGACGGAACTGGTGCGTGATGTGTCCTACAGCGTCGATCCGGGAGAAACGCTGGCGCTTGTTGGCGAAAGCGGTTCGGGCAAATCGGTGTCGTCGTTGGCGGTGATGGGATTGCTGGCCAATGCGTTGAAGGTCACATCCGGCAGCATCCGGTTTGACGGGCAGGATCTGCTGTCACTGGATGCAGAAGGCATGCGCAAGATCCGCGGGCGCGACATCTCAATGGTGTTTCAAGAACCGATGACATCGCTCAATCCGTTGCGCAGCATCGGGTCGCAGATCATGGAAAGCATTGAGGAGAACCTTGGCCTGTCCCGTTCCGCAGCGCGGGCGCGGGCGATCGATCTGCTCAAGGAAGTCGGAGTAGCGGACGGCGAACGGCGCCTGAAACAATATCCGCACCACTTCTCCGGCGGGATGCGGCAACGCGTGATGATCGCCATTGCCCTGGCCGCCGATCCCAAGCTGATCATCGCCGATGAACCCACCACTGCGCTGGACGTCACTATTCAGGCGCAGATCCTCGACCTGATGGCGCGTATCTGCCGCGACCATGGCACTGCCATGGTCCTGATCACGCATAATCTGGGCATCGTGGCGCGCTATGCCGCCCGTGTGAACGTCATGTATGGTGGCCGTATCGTCGAAACTGGCACCGCACGCGAGATCTACACCGCGCCGCGCCATCCCTATACAGAAGGCTTGTTGCTATCGGTGCCACGACTGGATCAGGACCGCAATGTGCCCTTGAAACCCATTCGCGGCAATCCCGCCGATCCCTCGGCGGCAATTGGCGGCTGTCGGTTCCATCCTCGCTGCCCCTATGCCGCGGCCCGCTGCCGCGACGAGGTGCCCGCCTATACCGGGGGTGTCGCCTGTCATTTTCCGCTGGACGCCCCGCATAAGGAGGCTGTCTGATGAGCGCCCTGCTTCGGATCGAAGACGTCTCCGTTCATTTTCCGGTCCGAAAGGGATTGTTGCAAAAGCAGGTCGCGGAGGTGCGCGCTGTCGACAGTGTCACCCTCAGCCTTGAAAAGGGCGAAGCCTTCGGCCTCGTCGGCGAATCCGGTTGCGGCAAGACAACCTTGGCCCGGGCGGTCTTGCGGTTGGTCGAAACAACGTCCGGCGCGATCTGGTTCGACGGAACGAACATCAGCGGGCTGAGCGCCAAGTCGCTTGGCCCTTACCGCAAGCGGGTCGCGGCGATCTTTCAGGATCCGTTTTCGTCGCTCAACCCGCGGATGACGGCCGGGCAGATCCTGACCGAAGTCCTGAAGGTGCATGCCTATCCGGGCGATGTCCGGGAACGTGTCGCGGAATTGCTGTCCATTTGCGGGCTTGCCCCGCGGTTTGCAGAATTGTTTCCGCATGAAATGTCGGGCGGTCAGCGGCAGCGTGTCGGTATCGCTCGGGCGCTGGCGCTCGATCCGGAAATGATCGTCTGCGACGAGGCGGTCAGTGCGCTGGATGTGTCGATCCAGGCCCAGATCATCAACCTGCTTGAGGAACTGCGCGTCAAGTTCGGCCTGACCTATCTGTTCATCGGCCACGACCTGTCCGTGGTGCGCCATCTGTGCGACCGGATCGCAGTGATGTATCTTGGCCGGATCATGGAAACCGGAACCGCCGAGGAGCTGTTCGGAAATCCCAGCCATCCCTACACCAAGGCATTGATCGACGCCGTGCCCGCCCCTGACCCGGAGGGCGAAGAGGCACGCACGCATGTGGCGTTGAAAGGGGAGATACCCAGCCCGCTGGATCCCCCATCAGGTTGTGTTTTCCACACCCGCTGTCCGATCGCCATGGCGCGGTGCAGCACGGAGGTGCCGCGCCCGACGTCCTTGGGCGGTCATCATGCGGCTGCCTGTTTCGCGCTCGAAGAACCGGCCGGGGCATCGTCCAAGGCCGGGTGAAAAGACCCGAAAAACTCAGTCCAACAAGGGGGAAAGACCATGAACGAAGACGAGATCATCAAGCGCGCCCAGCAAGAGTTGCGTGATGCCCACGACTACGATCCGCGTGACCCGATGTTCGGCCTCAGCCGCGATGACATGCGCGGCCCGAAAATGTCGCGCCGCGCGACGCTGCGCCTTTTGGCGGCAGGCGGTGCGCTCACCATGGCGCATGTCCTGCCGGGCCTTCGCCCGCAGGCGGCGATGGCGGCTGGCCATACCGGCGGCACGCTGAACGCGGCCTGGGCCGACGTGGGCGAGATCACGACGCTGGATCCCGCACAGATCGGACAGGTCTTGCAGTTCCAGATCACGTCCAACGTGTTGTCCGGCCTCATGCACATCAACAACAACCTCGTTGCAGAGGGCGATCTGGCCGAAAGCTGGGAGGTGTCCGAGGACGGACTGGTCTACACGATCAAGCTGCGTGAGGGCGTGACCTTCCACAACGGCGATCCGTTCGACGCAGAGGATGTCGTTTTCACCTTCAACCGGTCCTCCGACCCGGAGCAATCCCGCCATTCGCGGGTGATCGCCAATGTCGCCAGCCTTGAAAAGCTGAACGATTACGAAGTGCGTTTCACCCTCAACCAGCCGCAGGCGTCGTTCCTGACCAAGGCGCTGGAGCGCGCGTCGGGCCGCGCCATGACCATCGTGTCGCGGGGCGCACTGGAGGAAATGGGTCTTGCGCAATACGGCCTGACCCCGGTCGGCACCGGCCCATACCAGATCACCGAGCATGAGTTGGGCGGGCGCGTCGTCCTCGACAAGTTCGAGAACTTCTACGATCCGGAACGCCCCAAGCTGGACCGCGTGATCATCACCCCGATCGTCGGGACAGAGCCGTTGGCCGCCGCGATCGAGGCGGGCGACGTGGATTACATCGGCGGCAACCCGTTGCCCGGCGAACTGGTCGACCGTTTCAATTCCAATCCGGATCTGGCGGTGGACATCAAGCCCGGCCCCGGCTTTCAGTCGATCTGGATGAACCCGTGGCACGACGCAATGAAGGTCACGGATTTCGACAAGCCGCTGGAAGACCTCAAGGGCGAGAACGGCTTCAAGGTGCGTCTTGCGCTGGCCAAGGCGCTGGACCGCGATCTGTTCGTGCAGCAGGCGCTGTTTGGCAACGGCCTGCCGGCGTTCGGCACGATCAATGCCGCGATGGGCTACTATTACGACGAGGGCATCGCCGAAGGGTCGGAGCAGGGGTTCGATCCGGAAGGCGCGCAGGCGCTGATGGCGGAGGCTGGGTATCCCGGCGGTGAGGGTTTCCCGACGATGCGCCTTCAGACCACGCCAAGCACGCGGCGCGCCGGTCTGGTCGTGGCCAACATCTACAAGCAGGTTCTGGGGATCACCGTCGAGGTTGATCCCAAGGAGTTTTCTGTCGGCATCGAGGAGTTCAACAAGATGGACTTTGACCTGCGCCTTGGCGGGTCGGGCGGGGACTATGACCCGGACGACGGTCTGGTGGACTGGATGCAGACTGCATCCAAGTTCAATGGCCCGCTGCGGAACAAGGACGAGATGCCCTTCGGGTTCTATTCGGAACAGGAATCCGATGCGCTGATCGACCAGCAGGCGGTGACCGCCGATCTCGAAGAGCGGCGCGCGCTGGTGCAGCAAGCCAACAAGATCACCTCTGACAAGGTGGCTTGCGGGTTCCTGTATCACCCGGTCGATATCCTCGTGCACTCCACCCGCGTGAACGTGCCGCCCGAGAGCCGGATTCCCGGGCTGCATGATTTCGACCGCATGACCCTGTCGTAATCCAACCCTGAAAGGGCGGGCGGGCCATTCTGGCCTGTCCGCGCATCGCCCATGGCAGCTTATCTCCTGCGCCGTCTTGTCGGCGCCGTCCTCGTGATGCTGGCGGTCTCGACGCTGGTCTTCTTCATGATCCGGCTGGTGCCGGGCGATCCGATCTCGGCCATGCTGGCGGACTCGGGCAGCGAAGAGGCGCGCGAGGCGATGATCCGGCGGCTTGGTCTTGACCAGCCGCTTGTCGTTCAGTTCTTCAAATGGTTCACAGGCGTCCTGCAAGGTGACTTTGGTGCGTCCATCTACGGGTCGAACCAGCCGGTGAGCGACATTCTGTTGAATGCATTGCCCAAGACCCTGTCGCTGGCCTTGCTGTCCTTCATCATTGCCATTGTCATCGCCGTGCCGGCGGGCATCATCTCTGCCACGCGCAAGAACAGTGCCGCGGACACGGCGTTTTCGCTGTTCGCCTTTCTGGGTCTGTCGATGCCGGACTTCTGGTTGGCGATCCTCTTGATCATCGTTTTCGCGGCGAACCTGCAATGGTTGCCCGCCATCGGATATGAGCCGCTTTCGGCCGGGTTCTGGCCGTGGTTCAGCCATCTTATTCTTCCGTCAATCGCCATCGGAACCGGATTTTCCGCCATTATTGCCCGGATGATCCGGTCCTCCATGCTGGAGGTGTTGCAGGCGGACTACATGCGCACCGCCGCCTCCAAGGGGCTGACCACGCGGATCATGTTGTTCCGTCACGCGCTGCCCAATGCGCTTATCCCGGTTGTCACTGTGATCGGCATTGCCTTCGCCCTGCTGATTTCGGGCGCGGTGGTTGTCGAAAACGTATTTTCGATCAAAGGGTTGGGCCGTGTCCTGATCCAAGGCATCCAGAACCGCGATTATCCCGTTGTGCAGGGGGCGGTCCTGCTGGTTTCGGCGTTCTTCGTGCTTTCAAACCTCGTTGTCGACATGCTCTACGCGGTGATCGACCCAAGAATCCGGTATTCCTGATGACCGACGTGACAACTGATACCGAGGCCGAACAGTCCTACGCACCAAAGCGGCGGTCGCGGTTTCGCGCGGTATTTTCCAAGGACCGCAAGGCGCAGTTCGGGATTGTCGTTCTTGGCCTGTTTATCATCGGTGCCATTCTGGCGCCGGTCATATCGCCCTATGATCCAAACGGAATGACGCTGAACATGATGAGCGCCCCGTCCGGCGGGCACATCCTGGGAACCGATGATCTGGGGCGCGACCTGTTTTCGCGCATCCTATGGGGCACGCAGATTTCGCTTTTCGTCGGCGTTTCGACGGTGGCACTGGCGCTGGTCGCCGGCGTGTTCCTCGGGGTGGTTGCGGGCTATTACGGCGGATGGATCGACATGATCATCATGCGCTATATCGACCTTCAATGGGCGTTTCCGAATTTCATCATTGCCGTATATCTTGTGGCCGTCTTCGGCACTGGCTTGCTCAACGTGATCGTGGCCATCGCGCTGGCCTTTCTGGACGACTTCGCGCGGATTGCGCGGTCCATGGTGCTGACCCTGAAAGAAGAACAGTTCGTCGATGCCGCGCGCGTGCAGGGGTTTTCCGATCTGCGGATCATGCTGCGCCATATTCTGCCGAATGCCATGGCGCCGATCATCGTGCAGGCGACAGTATCGGTGTCTTATGCGATCTTGGGAGAGGCCTCGTTGTCGTTTCTCGGGCTGGGTGTCAGTTCGGATACGCCGACCTGGGGGCTGATCCTGTCGGACGGACGCAGCTTTATCAGTCGTGCCTGGTGGCTCGGTGTCTTTCCGGGCTTGGCGATCATGCTGGTCGTGCTTTCGATCAACTTCATCGGAGACGCGCTGCGCGATGCACTGGACGTTCGCGACAGTGACCTGTGACCCAAGGCGATCAAGGCGAGGAAATTGGGCCTTTCTTTCCGCGGAACTCGAACGGCACCGGGCGTTGTCTGTTCATGTCGCCGGGATTTTTTTGCACGTTGCCCGGCCACGCCAATAGCCTTCTGTGCGACCGGGTGACTTGATCATTGCATTGCCCTGCAGCGGGTTCGAAACAGGCCCGCTCGGTGCAAGGGATTTGCCGAACTGGCCCGCCTGACAATGCGCCCGTTCGGAAACGCAGAGGGTTCGGATCGCAGGGGGCAAGAGGCCGGTCAAGTGCCTTGGTGCCATTGACATGACGGCGGACCAAGGGTGTCGGGCGCCGGTCAACAAAAACGGCGGATCCCTCGCAGGATCCGCCGGATTTTCTTGTATTGCCTGCTCAGGCGTTGCGCCTCAGGCGGCCTTCTTGGCCGTCTTCGCCGCACCTTCGGCGGTGGCAGTCACCTTGTCGGTGATATCTTCACCCGCCTTAGAAGCCATCTCGGCGGCCTCGGTGCTGACTTTCTGCGTCTCGTTCGCGTAGGATTGCGTCGTGCGCGTGAACAGCTCGGTCTGCTTTTGCACGAAGTCCGTGTAAGCCTTGCCATAGGCGGCGGGCTCTTCACGTGCCTGCACCAGATCGCGGACGTTCGAGAACGCCTCTTTCGCGGTTGCGCTTGCGATGTCGGTTGCGCGCGTGCCAGCCTCGGCAGCGATCGACGCCATCCGTGCATTCATGCTGGCCCATGTCTTGAAGGCGTCTTGATATTCCTTCGGGTCGAACAGGGTCTGCATGTCATTCGCGGCGGTCTTCGTTGTCTGCTTGGCCATTTCGGATCTCCTTTCGAGAGCGTGTGATCGTTTGTTCAACTGCACCTGACGTAATGCTGCACTGCAGCATTGCAACCCTTGGCACGTTTCGAGCCGGGAAAATTTTTCGATCTGCGGCCGATGTCACGGCGCGCGTATAGGCGCTGAGAGTCAGATTCAGGGTGAATTTTCAATGGGGGTGCGGTCCCAGCGTCGCGCTGGCGTAAGTATCCTTAGACCTGTGTCGTGGCGGGCGCTGGAAGGTCCGGCGCGGTTGGCTAAAGGCTGACCCTGCGAAAAACGCGATGCGGGTATCGCGGGTCTCCGACCGAAAGCCGCGGACCAGCGACGCCGACCGTTTGTTGATGTCCCGGGGCGCGGTCAATCGAGGCATGAAGATGCCCAAGACACCCTTGGTTCCCAAGGCCCCAAGACATGCAGAATCAAAAGCAAAGAAAAGGCGCCTGAGGCCGGCATGGCGCGCTGCCAAGAATATGCGCGTCCTGCCACGGGAGACGCCCGCCGCAATCTAAAATGCGTGACCTCATGAGAGACTTTTGTTAACCGATTGTTAGTCATTTTGCGCGGTTGGAATTTCTGGTTCCTCGATTGAGGCGCAAATCGTTTTGTGAGGGACAGAAAAGCATGAGCATCATCCGGGCAACAGGCGCCAGCCAGAACATCAATGGAACGGCCTCCGCCGACATCCTTGTCCAGGAGGAAGACAACAATCCAGCGGGCGTGGATTCGGTCTTCGGTCAAGCCGGAAACGATGTGATCATCGGCGATCTCAACGGCGTTTTTCTTGATCAAGCGGCAGGAAACAACAGTTTCGCCTCCCCGCAAAACATCGACGACGCCTCGAAATGGTCGACCGGGTTCAACCCGCTCGTCGCGGATGACACGGTTCCCTACACCACCGTCATCGGTGAGGGTGACAATCAATTCGACTGGTTCAGCGTCACAGTGGGCGCCGGCGAAACCCTGACCGCCGATATGGATTTTGGCGGCGGGCCGCTGGGAGGGCCAGACTTTAACGGGCTTATTGCGCTTTACGACGACGCCGGAAATGAAATCCTTTTTGTTGACGATACGAGCCGGTTTGAGGGCGGTCTGGGCAGCGTCACAGATTCTGATCCTTTGATTGAGTGGATGAACACAACCGGCAGCGCGCAGACTGTTTTGTTTCGGGTGGAAAGGTCTCAAGGAGACCAATTCGTATATGAGGTTCCGCAGGATGCGACCTATATGCTGGGTGTGTCGGTTACCGGGCATGCCGCCACCAATTCAGGTGCGCAGGGCGCAGACAGCCTGAGCGGCGGGGCCGACAACGACTTCATTCTTGGCAACGGCGGCAATGACACGATTTTCGGCGGTCAGGGCAACGACTCCGTCTATGGCGGCGCGGGCGCGGACGACCTGACCGGCGACGAAGCCGGAGAGACCGGGCAGGATTCGATCTACGGCGGTGCTGGCAACGATTTCCTGTTTGTCGGCAACAATGGGGGCGTGAACGAACTGGTCGCTGGCGAAATCTATGATGGCGGGGCTGATACCGATACCTTGTACGTCGATATTGGGTCCAACTCCAACAACGTCTTTGATTTCCGCAATGTCACCCTCACCGACATCGAAACACTGGATATTGGCAGCGGGACCGGCACCTTTGACGGGACGATACAGTTTTCCGCCGACCAGTTCACCTTCGATACCCTGTTTGTCGAGGCCCATACCGGCGCCTGGAACACGGAAATCTACGAGGCCGAGGCGCTCGACCTCAGCGGTCTGTCGGTGCAGGGTCCGGGCGCGAATTCGGCAACAGACAATTTCACGATCCTCGGACACAGCGGCGCGTCCGTCATCACCGGCAGCGCGCTTGACGAAACCATCTTTGGCGGCGATGGGCAAGACAGCGTGGACGGCGGGGGCGGCGACGATCTTTTGCTGGCCAACCTCGCGTTCGGGGGCAGCAGCGATCAGGAAACGCTGCGCGGCGGCAGCGGGGATGATACAATCCGCGCGGGAAAGTACGCCGATGACAACATCGTGGCTGGCTCGATCTTTGACGGAGGCAGCGAAACCGACACGCTCGAGATTGACAGTGGCAATGCGGGCACGGGAGTATTTGATTTTCGCACGTCAACCCTGACCGGTCTGGAGACGCTGAAATACGGAGCCAACGGGTTCGCCCCGGAGAGCATGAATGTCGATTTCACGGCGGACCAATTCAACCAATTCGATACCTTCGACATCGGCGACAATGGCGGCAACACATGGCGGACGCGGATTTTCGAGGCCAACACGCTTGATCTTTCCGGCCTCACACTGACGGGGTCAGGGGTCAATCAATC
>CAZRZN010000013.1:0-38120 GCA_964604565.1 uncultured Rhodobacterales bacterium | reverse complement strand
ATCGGAAATCGAGAAACGTCTCGCCCGGATCATGGAACTCAACGCAATTATCCAGAGCAACACCTCGATGCTGCGCTCCATGCTCTGACCCTGCAATTCCGGGCGCGGAAGGCCGGGTCAATGCCCGTTTACAGTTTGGCAAGCCTTCCCCCGGATATTGCCGATACCGACGCTCGTTGCAGGGACCTCCCATGACGGAACACACACAGCAGTTTACCGCCGATACGTCCTATTCGGGATCCGAGGCGCCGTTTCATCTTACGGAATTGTTTTATTCGCGCACGGATCCGCGCGGTGTCATCTTGGCTGGCAACAGCGTGTTCCAACGTGTCGCCGCCTACGATTGGGAGGATCTGATCCGGGCCCCGCACAAGATCATCCGACATCCCGACATGCCAAAGGGTGTTTTCCAGTTGATGTGGGATCGTCTGAAGGAGGGCAAACCCACCGGCGCCTATGTAAAGAATCGCTGCAAAAATGGTCGCTACTACTGGGTTTTTGCGCTCGTTTCCCCCGCCGACGGAGGGTATATTTCAACCCGCCTCAAGCCTACCTCGAAGCTTTTTGAAACCGTTTCAGTCTTGTATTCCGATTTGCTCTCAAGGGAGAAATCAGAAGGTCTGACGCCGAGGGAAAGCACGGATGTCCTTTTGGCTGCAATAAAGGCTCAGGGTTTTTCAAACTACGATTCTTTTCAAAGTCACGCGCTGGCCACCGAATTCGAAGCCCGCGCCCGCCAGACCGGGCAGGACATTGACCCGCTCCAGCGAAGGTTCCTCGACATGGCGCGCGCCATTGGTCAGGTCCAAGTGGAAACAAACGAGATGACGGAAGCCTTCAAGGCGATCCGAACGGTGCCCATGAACATGCGCATCATTGCCTCGAGACTGGAGAGTGCCGGCGGCCCGATCAGCGCCATCTCGGTCAATTATAGTCAGATGCTCGAGGAAATGTCGACCTGGGTGAAAACCTTCGTGGACGGGGATACCTGTGTTTTCGCCCGAATCCGCAGTGCGATTCTCCGCGGGCAGTTCCTCAGTTTTGCAACTGCGCTGGAACACGAGATGATCGATGTCTTTCGAAACACCGCGGCAACCTATCCCAAAAGCATTGATGTCGAAGCCGAGATTGCCGAGGTGGCGGCCCATCGCAAGAAGTTCCTTGATGAAACCATGGGGTCCCTCCAAAGCGTCGAGGCCGAGGCCAAACGTTTTGCCCGCAGCGTTCTGGATATGAAGCGGTATGTTACAGGGCTGAGTTCGACCCGCATGATGTGCAAGATCGAAAGTGCCGCGCTGTCCAATTCCGGGACCGCGCTGGTCGGGATCGTCGAACAGCTCGATGCTTGCCAGGATGAGATAGAGGAGCGTCTTGCCCGCATGGTCGAATTGAATTCTGTCATTCAGAGCAACACGGCAATGTTGCGGTCGATGCTGTGAGCGCGGAAGGTGGGGCAGGGCCCCACCCAATTGGTCAGCTGCGCACCAGTTTTTCGTAGCTGTCCGAAACATCGCGCGTCAGAGCGCCGACATCGAAGGTAAATTCGCCGATTTGCCCGACAGGTGTGACTTCGGCCGCCGTTCCGGTCAGCCAGCACTGTTCGAAACCTTCCATCTCCTCGGGCATGATATGCCGTTCGTGTACTTTGATCTGGCGGTCCTTCAACATGCCGATGACGGTCTGCCGTGTCAGACCGTTCAGAAAACAGTCCGGCAAAGGTGTATGCACCTCCCCGTCCTTGACGAAGAAGATATTTGCCCCGGTCGCCTCTGCCACGTAGCCTCGGTAATCCATGAAAAGGGCATCCGAACACCCCTTGGCCTCGGCGGCATGCTTGGAGGTCGTGCAGATCATGTAAAGACCCGCTGCCTTGGCATGAACCGGGATGGTCTCGGGAGAGGGGCGCTTCCACTTGGAAATATCCAGTTTGGCGCCCTTCATCTTGGCGTCTCCATAATAGTTGCCCCATTCCCAGGCCGCGATGGCCACTCGGACAGGGTTGCGGGCAGAGGCGACACCCATGTCAGGGCCGGCCCCACGCCATGCGACAGCGCGCACATAGGCATTGGTCAACCCGTTGACCGACAGCACTGATTGCTTGGCCGCCTCTAGTTCATCGACTGTGAAGGGGATCTCGAAATCGAGCTGCCGGCCCGAAAAATGCAGTCTCTCGGAATGCGCCCGCGACAGGAAGATCTTGCCGTTATAGGCCCGCTCTCCCTCGAACACCGAGCTGGCATAATGCAGACCATGGGTCAGCACATGTACATTGGCCGCCCGCCAGTCCACCATCTGGCCATCCAGCCAGATCTTGCCGTCGCGGTCGTCATATGCTCCATCAGCCATCGCGTCTCTCCCTCACATGCAGCGGGCCAAGTTTTCGTAAAGTTGCTAAAATTACACCCGATGTGGACATAAAATTACCAAAAATCCTTAGTTCGCTACCAGTTCACCCTTGGAATGTCAACAAGGCTGACTTAAAATGCTCCAAAATCAGGAAAGGGTGTAACCGGGGATGTCAGACGGGCGCGGATCACAGGGCGAGACCTTGCTCTACCTCACCGACGAACAACTGCGGCAGGGGGCCGAGGCCATGTTCTTTGCCTACCGCGGCTTTACTGCCGACCCGGATCGCATCCTCAGCGGGTTGAGCTACGGGCGGGCGCATCATCGCGCGCTGCATTTCATTCATGGCGCGCCGGGCACAACGGTGAACAACCTGCTGACGACCCTGGGGGTGACAAAACAGTCCCTGAACCGTGTCTTGCGCACCTTGATCAAGGATGGTCTGGTCGACAGCAGAGTGGGCCGCACGGACAAGCGCGAACGCCATCTCTACCTGACCGAGGCGGGCGAAGCACTGGATCGACAATTGTCCGATGCACAGCGGATGCGCATGCGTGCCGCCTACCGCGAGGCCGGTCCCGAAGCGGTTGCCGGATTTCGCAGGGTGCTGGAGGCAATGATGGACCCTGAAATGCGCCGACAATACCAAAGGTTGAAGGAGGGTCGGGGATGAACGACAACGATGCCCATCTTCTGATTGTCGATGACGATGAGCGTATTCGCGGCCTCTTGCAGCAGTTTCTGATCAGGAACGGCTTTCTTGTTACCGCGGCGCGGGATGCGGCCCATGCGCGACGGATCCTCGACGGACTGGACTTCGATATGATCGTGCTGGACGTGATGATGCCGGGGGAGGATGGTGTCAGTCTGACCACGGGCATTCGAGAAACACGCGACACGCCGATCTTGCTGCTGACCGCGCGCGCGGAAACCGAGGACCGGATAAAGGGGCTTGAAGCGGGGGCGGACGACTATCTGGCCAAGCCTTTCGAGCCGAAGGAACTGCTTTTGCGCATCAACGCGATCCTGCGGCGAATGCCGGAAAGCGCAGCGGGGGATTCGGCGCCAAAGCTGCTGACACTTGGCGAGATCCGTTACGATATCGAGCGCGGGGAAATGTGGCGGGGCGAGGATCTCGTCCGGCTGACCGCAACGGAAAGCCAGCTCATGCGGATCTTTTCCGCGCGCCCGGGTGACGCGCTCAGCCGCGCCAAACTGGTCGAGGAGCTTGGCCGGGACAAGGGGCAGGCACAGGAACGTGCGGTGGACGTGCAGATCACCCGTCTGCGTCGCAAGCTGGAATCTGATCCGAAACAACCGCGGTATCTGCAGACGGTCCGTGGGTCGGGCTATATGCTTGCACCGGATTGACGGCTTGCAGTGGCCCGGCTTTCGGGCTTTTGTCCCCCCGGATGAGGGCGCCTGATGATGTCCGGGGAGTCCGGGAATTTTGAAAGAAGACGTCGGAGGCGCGATGGCGACGGCACTTTTCACCCATGCTGATGGCCTCAACCATGTGACTCCGGAAGGTCACCCGGAGCGTGTGGCGCGGCTGGAACATTTGTTGCATGCGCTTGCGGGGCTGGATCTCAAGCGTGAGGCTGCCCCGGAGGCCACGGAGGCGCACCTGCGGCTGTGCCATCCACAAAGCTATCTGGACGCACTTCGTGAGATGGCGCCTGAACGTGGCATGCGGCAGGTCGATGGCGACACATGGATGTCACCGGGCACGATGTCGGCGGCCCTTAGGGGGGCAGGCGCAGGGGTCGCTGCCGTCGACGCGGTTCTGGAGGGTCGGCTGACCAATGCCTTTTGCGCTATGCGGCCTCCGGGACACCACGCCGAACACGCGACGGCCATGGGCTTCTGTCTTTTCGGGAATGCGTCGATTGCGGCAAGGCATGCGCTTGAAACGCATGGTTTGGGCCGCGTCGCGGTGGTGGATTTCGATGTGCACCACGGCAACGGGACGCAGGACCTGCTTTGGAATGAAAGGCGTGCGCTGTTCATCGGATCGCACCAGATGCCGCTTTGGCCCGGCACCGGCAGCAAGGAGGAGCGTGGGGCCCATGACAATGTGCTGAACCTGCCGCTGCCGCCGGGTTCTGGGACGGCAGAGATGCGCGCCGCATGGGGTCCGGCGCTCAGGCGGCTGAGGGCCTTTGCCCCGGATCTGCTGATCCTTTCGGCGGGGTTCGACGCCCATCAGGATGACCCTCTGGCACAGTTGAACTGGACCGTGGAGGATTTCCGCTGGATCACGCGGTCGCTTTGCGATCTTGCGAATGAAGTATGCGGGGGACGCGTGGTGTCTTGCCTCGAAGGCGGCTATGATCTTGACGCGCTCAGCGACAGCGGCAAGGCGCATGTGGAAGAACTATTGGAGGCGGGCAAATGAGCGAGATCCCTGTCGAGGAAATGACATTCGAACAGGCCATGGCCGAGCTGGAGCGTGTGGTCGGCCTGCTGGAACGCGGAGATGTGGCGCTTGAGGAGTCAATCACCCTCTATGAGCGCGGGGCGGCGTTGCGCAAACGCTGCGACAAAAAGCTGAAGGATGCCGAGGAGAAGGTCGCCACGATCACGCTGGACGCCGAGGGGACCCCGACGGGAACAAAGGCGACCGAAGGGCTGTGAGAGGTTTCGCAGATGGCCGTGCTGCCGCGGCGGAGGCGATCGAGGCGCATCTGAACGCGGTCCTGTCCGAGCATGCTGCGCTGCCGGTGGTTTCTGCCATGCGCTACGCGGCGAGCGGTGGCAAACGGTTGCGAGGGTATCTGGTGCTGGAGGGGGCCCGGCTGCATGATGTTCGTCCGGCGCAGGCGCTTTGGCCTGCCTTGGCGATCGAGGTCATCCATGCCTACAGCCTCGTGCATGACGATCTGCCCTGCATGGATGATGATGACCTGCGCCGGGGCCAGCCCACGGTGCATCGCAAATGGGACGAGGCGACAGCCGTTCTGGCCGGCGATGCGCTGCACACGCTTGGCTTTGAATTGGTGACCCGACCCGAATGCCATGCCGATGCAGGGGTTCGGGCGGACCTCGCGCTCAGTCTCGCGCGTGCCTCCGGTGCGCGTGGCATGGTGCTGGGGCAGGCACTGGACATGGCGGCGGAACGGGCCGCGGCACCGCTGACGCTTGAAGAGATCACCGACTTGCAGGCGGGCAAGACCGGCGCATTGATCCGTTGGGCGGCAGAGGCGGGTGCCCGTCTGGCCCAAGCCGACAGTGATGCGCTTTCGGGGTATGCCGACCGGCTCGGTCTTGCCTTCCAGATCGCGGATGACATCCTCGACGTCGAAGGCGACGCGGGAGCCATGGGCAAGGCCGTGGGCAAGGACGCTGACCGGGGCAAGGCGACCTTCGTTTCCTTGCTGGGTCTGGACGGGGCGAAACGTCGCGCTGAGGCTCTCGTGACCGAAGCGTGCGATTGCCTATCTGTTTACGGTGACAACGCGACAAACTTGCAGGAAGCGGCGCGGTTCGTTATTGCGCGCCGGACCTGACCTTACGGAGGGCGCCCATGAGCGACCGGCCCAAGACCCCCTTGCTTGACCTGGTGAACAGCCCGGCTGATCTCAAACAGTTTTCCGATCCCGAACTGGAACAACTGGCAGACGAACTGCGCGCCGAAACCATCTCGGCCGTGTCCGAAACCGGCGGTCATCTGGGCGCGGGCCTTGGTGTCGTGGAATTGAGTGTTGCGCTCCATAGCGTTTTCGATGCGCCCCGGGACAAGATCATCTGGGACGTCAGTCACCAGAGCTATCCGCACAAGATCCTGACTGGCCGGCGCGACCGCATGCGGACATTGCGGCAAAAGGACGGACTCTCGGGTTTCACCAAACGATCCGAAAGTGTCTATGACCCCTTCGGCGCTGCGCATTCCAGCACTTCGATCTCGGCGGCTTTGGGCTTCGCCGTGGCGCGCGATCTGGGCGGCCTCAGCGAGACGGGGCACGGCGACGCCATCGCCGTGATCGGGGATGGCGCGATGAGCGCGGGCATGGCCTTTGAGGCGCTGAACAATGCCGGTCATCTGAAAAAACGCCTGATCGTCATCCTCAACGACAATGAAATGAGCATTGCGCCACCTACCGGTGCGATGTCCTCCTATCTCAGCCGCCTTTATGCAGAGGCGCCGTTCCAGGATTTCAAGGCAGCCGCGAAGGGCGCCGTCAGCATGTTGCCGGAACCGTTCCGCGAGGGGGCAAAGCGTGCCAAGGAAATGCTCAAGGGCATGACCGTTGGTGGGACGCTGTTCGAGGAACTCGGGTTTTCCTACCTCGGACCATTGGACGGCCACGACCTCGGGCAACTCTTGCCGGTTTTGCGCACTGTTCGCCAGCGGGCGACCGGGCCGATCCTGATCCACGCCCTCACCCGCAAGGGCAAGGGGTATTCCCACGCCGAACACGCAGCCGACAAGGGGCACGCGCGCGCCAAATTCGACGTGGTCACCGGGAAGCAGAACAAGGCTCCCTCCAACGCTCCCAGCTACACCAAGGTCTTTGCCGATGCGCTGCTGGCTCAGGCCGCCGATGATCCACGGATCTGCGCGGTCACCGCGGCGATGCCCGATGGCACCGGACTGGATCTCTTCGCCGAAAGATACCCCAGCCGATGCTTCGATGTCGGGATCGCAGAACAACACGGCGTCACCTTCGCCGCAGGTCTTGCAGCGGGCGGAATGCGTCCCTTCTGCGCGATTTATTCGACATTCCTGCAACGCGGTTACGATCAAGTGGTGCATGATGTCGCGATCCAGCGTCTGCCCGTGCGCTTTGCCATCGACCGTGCCGGCCTTGTCGGGGCCGACGGTGCGACCCATGCGGGCAGTTATGACGTGGCCTACCTGTCGAATCTGCCCGGCTTCGTCGTGATGGCCGCCGCGGACGAGGCGGAATTGAAGCACATGGTCGCCACGGCGGCAGCATATGACGACGGGCCTATCGCGTTCCGCTACCCCCGTGGCGAAGGCTCTGGCGTCGAAATGCCCGAACGTGGTCAGCCTCTTGAAATTGGCAAGGGCCGCATGATCCGCGAAGGCAAGGGCGTGGCGATCCTCTCGTTCGGAACGCGCCTGTCGGAGGTCCTGACCGCCTGCGAGTCGCTGGGCCTTCGGGGCATCACGCCAACCGTGGCCGACGCACGCTTTGCCAAGCCACTGGACCGCGACCTCATCCTGCGCCTCGCGCGCGACCATGAGGCGCTGATCACGATCGAAGAGGGGGCCGTCGGCGGTTTCGGCAGCCACGTGGCACATCTCTTGGCCGAAGAAGGCATCTTTGACAACGGGTTGAAATACCGCTCCATGGTGCTGCCGGATACGTTCATCGATCAGGCCAGCCCGCGCGACATGTATGCCGTCGCCAAGCTGAATGCAGAGGATATAGAGACGAAGGTGCTGACTGTTCTGGGTGTGCAAATGCTGGACAGGCGCGCCTGACCAAGGATACGCGTGGCCGCGTCCATATGGTTTCTTCTTTCCAGAAATACTCCGGGGGGTGAGGCCGCCAGGCCGAGGGGGGCAGCGCCCCCCTGTTTCACCCGGCTTAGACGCCCACGCGACCCTTGCCGTCGCTCAGATCAGCCCTGACCAGATCGACGCGATTGTCAGCGCCAATGCGGCGGTCTGGGCGTAGCCAGCGACAAGATAGATCCCGTCGCGTGTCATGATCCCGAACATGATCATGGCCACGGCCCCCGCGAAAAACGAGGTAACAAAGGGCAGGAGTTCGAAAAAGGGCCAGGCTACGGCGCACAACGTGACGGTCGCATAAGCGACCGGTTGCAACGGCCTTGAACTCAACAGTTTGAGGCGCCCGCTGCTGTGACGGTCCATCCAGCCCGCGGGTCTGCTCAGCCAGTTGATGGCGCGGTTCATCTTGCTCGCCCCGATGCTGCGACGGCGCAGAAACCCGGGCAGCCAGAGCTGCCGCCGCCCGAGCAACGCTTGAATCGAAACCAGGATCGTGATCAACGCGCCGATGGTCGGACTGCCGGGAATGCCCGATATGGGGGAGACCAGGACAATCGCAGGCACAAGGATGACCGGAGCAAAGGATTGGTCCCCGACCCGTCTCAGAACGTCGCCGACAGAGACACGCAGGTCGCCCTCCTCCGGGCGCATCGCTTCGAGAAGCTCGCCCAGACTCTGCGGGCTGCGTATCTGTTTGGGTCCTGGACCGAGGCCATCAGACTCCACTGTCATCGTCATGCTTCTTTTTCAGCGGCAAGAATGGCGGCAAGTCCGCTGCGATAGTCCGGAAAGAGCAGGTCGACACCCAATTGTTCCTTCACCCGCGCGTTGGACACACGCTTGCTTTCACCGTAGAAACTGCGCGCCATCGGGCTGAGATCGGCCTCCTCGAAGGGGACTTCCGGTGGGACCGGCATGTCCAGCAGGTCGGCCGCGCAGGCGATTACATCCTGCGGTGGCGCGGGATCGTCGTCGCACAGGTTGTAGACAGCCCCGGGCTGCGGATGTTCCATCGACTTTTTCAAAATGCGGGCAATGTCTTCGACATTTATGCGGGAAAAAACCTGGTTCGGCTTTATGATCCGGCGGGCAGTGCCGTTGCGAATCTTCGAGAACGGGCCGCGGCCCGGGCCGTAGATTCCGGCCAGCCGAAAGATGTGCAAGGGCAGGCCCTCGATATCGGCCCAGTCCTGTTCAGCTTGAACCCGGGCGCGTCCGCGGCGCGAGGTCGGGTTCAGGTCTGTGTCCTCATCGACCCAGCCCCCCTGATGATCGCCGTAAACTGCCGTGGTCGAAAGATAGCCGGCCCATTGGAGAGTGGCTGCGCGGCGCGCGATGTCGGGGCCGATCAAGCGCAGGGCCGGATCACCCTCCTTGTCGGGGGCAGTGGACACCAACAGATGCGTCGCTGATTCCAGAGCCTGCCCGACACTTGTCGCATCCCACAGAATCGGGGAGATACCGGTCGCGCGCAGCGGTTCAAGCTTCTCCGGATCGCGGGTCGTGCCGATGATCTGCCATCCCGCAGGACGCAGCAGGCGGGTCAGGGCGCGCGCGGAATAGCCGTGGCCAAGGGTGAGAAGGGTGCCAGTCATCAGGACTAGGTGGCGCGGCCAACAGTATTTTGCAAGTGTCTGTGCCATGTCCCGAAGGTTTCAATGCAATGCGGTGTCACCGGGGCATCCGCCCCTCTGGCGGCCTTTTGCCGATGCGGCATCGGCGGACTCGCCTGACGCGGATTTGCGGATTAGGAGAGCTTAGGTTTTTCGGAGTTCCCATGCTGACCCGCCGCTTGTTCATCCTGACGTCTGCTCTGGCACTGACCGGTTGCGCCCTGCGCCCCCACGGGGTCAAGGCTGAGGCGCAGGCGCCCACCGCGCTTCCGCTGCACCCGAATGAGACCCCGGAACTGAGGGGAAAGATAAACAAGTGGGCCGACCACTACGATTTGCCGCGTGGCCTCGTGCATCGCCTTGCGATCCGCGAAAGCACCCACCGGCCCTGGGCCCGCAACGGCCCTTACTGGGGCCTCTTGCAGATCTTGCCGCAAACCGCCCGGACCATGGGGTTTCGGGGTGGGAGCAATGATCTGCTGGATGCAGATACCAACCTGAAATACGGGCTGAAGTATCTGAGGGGCGCCTACCTCGTGGCGGACGGTGACTGGGACAGGTCGATCATGTGGTATGCGCGCGGGTATTACTATGAAGCCAAGCGCAAGAATCTGCTGGTTGAGACCGGTCTGCGGTCCGACTAGAGGGCGCCGTTGCAGCGGGGCCCTGATCTTTTTGCAAGACCAGCGCTATCCGTATCGCACCACAAGGGAATAGCGTTCGACTTTTCTTGGACACCCTGCCGAAACCCCGTCGAGGGCGAGTTGAGCCCCCGGCGGTGCGGTCAGTTCTGCCAAGGGGGGCGCATAATGTTGTGATGTCCATTGCGATGGTTTGACCCGGTGAAGCCCAATCTGCGGGCGGCAAAGAGATCGGACACCGGGGGCCGCATCCTGCCAATGACCACGCGAAGGACATGGGTCGCGTGGCCATCTGTCACCGTTTCAGGTCAGGTGGCGTAATTCGACCCTTCGTCGTCGAGCATCGCCTTGAGTTCCGCCAGATGACGAATGTCCTGCTCTGGGTATTCCTCGATCTCGCTGGCGGTTTTTTCGGCCACCTCGTCCGACAGGATGTCCAGAGGCCGCCCGGTTTGAAGCGCCGTGATATAGGTCTGCGCCGCGCGCTCGAAGTAGTAGAGCCGATTGAAAGTCTCGGCCACCGTGTCGCCGATGATCATCACGCCATGGTTGCCCATGATCAGCGTCTTGACCTTTGGGTCCGCGAGCAAATGGGCACAGCGTTCGCCTTCTTCCTCGAAGGCAAGACCGCCGTAACTGTCGTCGATGGCGATCCGGTTGTGGAACATGGCCGCATTCTGATCCAATGGCGGCAGGCGCTTGTCCTTGAGGCAGGCGAGGACGGTGGCATGGACGGAATGGACATGCATCGCGCAACGGGCGTGAGGACAATGGCGATGCAGGCCGCCGTGCAACCCCCAGGCCGTGGGATCCGGCGCCCCGGGTCGGTTGAGCGTGTCCGGATCGTTGGCGTCGACGATAATCAGGTCAGATGCGCGGATCCGGGAGAAATGCATCTGGTTGGGGTTCATCAGGAACCGCGTGCCATCGTCGTTGATGGACAGGCTGAAATGATTGGCCACGGCCTCGTGCATGTTGAGGCGGACGGTCCAGCGGAAGGCCGCGGCAAGATCGACGCGTTCTTCCCAATGTTCGATGTTGGAAATGGTCTGCGGTGCGTTCATGGCAAGGTCCTCCTGCATCGAATAGTGATGGGGCTGCGTGCGCTTGTCAAACCGAACGCGAATGTGCAGCGCCCCCATGAGAAGCTGCCGGACCAACGCAATCGAAAAGGTCGAAACCCAGTCATTTCCAGCCCCTTTAAAGCGGCAGCTTTTTCCGCGCATCAGGACCTGTGGCCATCCGTCAAATCATGCCGGTGTATTTCGCGGATGCCAGCGGGTCGAGGAAGCAGGAAACGCCGGAGGCGATTGGCTCAAACAGGTCGCGACGGCACCCATGCATAGCCATCGGGGCAGATCAGATAGCATTCGCGCAGCCCATGCGGCTTGTCCGTCGGCGGTTGGAGAATTTGCATGCCCTGCGCTTCCGCGCGACTTGCGGCTTCGTCCGGGTCGCTGTCATACAGTCGGAGTTCGATCCCTGCGCCACGCGGCGGGTTTTCGGGCAAGAGGCCAAGATACGGGTTGGCGGCATAGGTTCCGTCGGCATGCAGTTGGAACAGTGCCGTTCCGTAGCGCAGGATGGCAAAGTCGCGACTGACCCGATGCGCGGTCATTCCGAAAACACCCGTCAGCATCGCGCAATGTCCGGGCACATTGCGCACCAGCAGGTTCAGCCCGATGCCTGTCAACGATGCGCCAAAGTCCGCAGGAGACACGGTTTCATAATTCATGTCAGCACCTGTGACCTTTTGGGCAGCTTGAACCTGCTCTCTGTAGCTGTCAACCTTGGGTCGAAAACTTGAGGTCCGGCATGCAACATACGGCAGAGAATCTTGAAATCGTGATGCCGGATGTTCCCGGTCAGGCAAGCTTTGGGGATCCGATCGCGGCGGCGGACCGTCTCTGCGCACTTTACGACGCGGCTGCGGTCTTTTTGCGCGACAGCTTTCTCAAGGCGATGTCCGATGGCCATCCCGGCGTGCGCATCCGCGCCTATTATCCTGAAATCCGCCTGACGACGACGCGCTTCGACAAGATAGACACCCGGTTAAGCTTTGGTCACGTAACCCAGCCAGGAACCTACGCGACGACGGTGACGCGGCCGCATCTGTTCCGCAACTACCTTGCGCAGCAGATCGGTCTATTGCTGGACAATCACGGCGTGAAGGTGCGTATCGGCCTTTCCGACACGCCCATGCCCGTGCATTTTGCCGTTGCCAATTTCCCGGGCGTAACCGTGCCACAGGAGGGTGGGGCAAGCTTTGCTTTGCGCGACGTATTCGACGTGCCAGACCTGTCCACAACCAATGACGACATCGTCAACGGCGAGGCGCAGCCCGCCGCGGATGGCACGATGCCGCTGGCGCCATTCACCGCCCAGCGGGTCGATTATTCACTGGCGCGGCTGGCGCATTACACCGCGACGGAACCAGAGCATTTTCAGAACCACGTCCTGTTCACCAACTACCAGTTCTATGTCAGCGAATTCGAGGCGTATGCCCGAGCGATGCTCGCGGATCCGAACAGCGGCTATACGAGTTTCGTCAGCACCGGCAATGTCGAGATCACCGACCCGGACGGGGTCATCCCCACTTTCGACCGGATGCCCCAGATGCCGACCTACCATCTCAAGCGCGGCAAGCAGTCCGGCATCACGCTGGTGAATATTGGTGTGGGGCCCTCGAACGCCAAGACTGCGACCGACCACATCGCTGTCCTGCGGCCGCACGCATGGCTGATGGTGGGCCATTGTGCCGGGTTGCGGAACTCTCAATCCTTGGGCGATTACGTGCTGGCCCATGCCTATCTGCGTGAGGACAAGGTGCTGGACGACGACCTGCCGGTCTGGGTGCCCATTCCGGCCTTGGCCGAGATCCAGATCGCATTGGAAAACGCGGTTGCGCAGGAGACCGAGCTTGAAGGCTTTGACCTCAAGCGCGTGATGCGCACGGGCACTGTCGCAACGTTGGACAACCGCAACTGGGAGTTGCGGGAGCACAGCGGCCCGGTGAAGCGTCTCAGCCAGTCGCGGGCCATTGCGCTGGACATGGAAAGCGCGACGATCGCCGCCAACGGGTTCCGTTTTCGGGTGCCCTACGGAACCTTGCTATGTGTCTCTGACAGGCCCCTGCATGGCGAGTTGAAACTGCCGGGCATGGCTTCGGACTTTTACAAGACGCAGGTCAGTCGTCATCTGCGGATCGGAATTCGCGCCATGGAACAGTTGCGCGACATGCCGCTTGAGCGTATCCACAGTCGGAAATTGAGGAGTTTTGAGGAAACCGCGTTCCTTTGACGCGGCAAAAACGGCCGGAAAATGCACGAACGGGACCAAGGATACCCCCCTTTTCGTTGTGTTCTGCCGATTTATCCGATTGTAATGCGTTCTAGAGGCCCAGGATACGGGCGGTGTAAGGAGACCATGAAATGGCAAAGCCGATGACAAAGACCCAGCTTGTGTCTGTGCTGGCTGAGAAAATGGATGCGGACAAGAAAGTGGCTGGCGCCGCACTTGACGCGATTACCGAGATCATTACCGCCGAAGTTGCAGGCGGCGGCGCGGTGACGTTGCCGGGTGTCGGCAAGATCTACTGCCGCGAGCGTCCGGAGCGTATGGTTCGCAACCCTGCGACCGGCGAGCAGTTCACCAAGGAAGCCGACAAGCAGGTCAAGGTGACCATCGCGAAGGCGCTGAAAGACAGCGTCAATTCCTGATTTTCTTGCACGGGTCCGGCTTTTGCCGACTATGCGGATCAGTTGACAAAGGGTCGCCATGGCGGCCCTTTTTTCTTGCACGCGTTCCGTTCTGACGACCGCATGACAGGACCGCGTTTTCATCGGCTCCACAGCGCGCAGGCCCGTTGGCGCTTTTAGCGCATAGTTGGCTTTCGCCGGGGACCCAAATCGGGTGTGCGGTTCAAAGGCTGCGTCTTGACGCCATACGAATTTCTTGTACCGATCAAACGCGGCATCCACTAGTACTGCAACCGCTCTTTCCACACGTATTTGTCACCCTGTCCATTGTCCTCGGGCAGGTCGAGCAGGGCCGCACGTTCATAGACGACCTGTGTCGGGACATTCAGGGTATCGGCGACCAGATTTGCGCGGCCTTCATACCAAAGGTTGCTGAATTCCTGCATCGGCATCAGCAAGGCGCAGGCGAAGCGCCGCGCCTCCTTGAGCGCCGCGCGGTCAGCCGGCATGTGCAAGGCCTGAATGCCGCAGCCGGGATTTGCCTCCCGGGTGATGGGAACATGCATGATCCAGTGACCGACCCCCATGGCCGCCACGAAACGATCCTGCCTCGGCTTTCCCTTCTTGGGCAGATAGATCACCGCTTTCCGATCCCTTGGAACGTCGAGCAGGATCTCATGCGGGGGGCCGGAATATTCGATATCCACATTCAAGGCTCGGCACAGCGGATCCAGCGGTCCCCCGTCGCGCAGAGTCAGGCCGGGGTTTTGGGACATCATGTCGGTGATCGTCTCTTCGATCTCTTCGTCGCTTACCTTGCAGGCAAGCGGCTCGACATAGGGGTAACATGGGTATCTTGGCGGCATGCAAACCTCCGCTTTTGCCGTGAGGCACCGGCGTTCAAAAAACCGGTGTTCAAGATCCGGCTGTCAAGGTTTTGACATGCAAAAGGTTGAACATCTCTGAATATGGCAGGGGAATGTGTAAAGGATTAGAATCAAAGCCAATCCGGTCCGGTGTCAGCTGCGCATGGGCAGTGCTGCTTTGGCCAGTTCGCCGAGCGACCGCCGCTGATTGGCGTCCCCGTCAAAATTCGCCGGGTCCAGCCATGTCTCGAATGCCTCCCGCAGGGCAGGCCATTCGTGGTCAAGGATCGAAAACCACGCCGTGTCGCGGTTGCGTCCCTTGGTGACAGTGGCCTGTCGAAAGATACCCTCGAAGGTGAAGCCCAGCCTGTGTGCTGCCTGCCGAGACGGCGCATTGAGCGCGTCGCATTTCCACTCGTATCGGCGATAGCCCAAGTCGTCGAAGGCAAACCGCATGAGCAGATACATGACCTCGGTCGCAAGGCGCGTGCGTTGCAGGCGCGGGGCAAAATGGATGAAACCGACCTCTATGCTGCCCACCTCCGGCGCGATCCGCAGGACGGAACAAAAGCCCAGGGGAGTCCCTTCGGGCTCCTGAATGCACCAGAACATCGGATCGGCGCTGGCCTGCCCGGTCCGGCACCATGCCTGCGCCTGTGTCACGGATTGCCATGGTCCATTCGGCATATAAGTCCAGCCGCGGCCCTCCGGGTCTTCTGAAAACGCCTCATACAGTCCCTCCGCGTGGATCTCACGCAGTGGGACAAGCCGGCCATATCGCCCCTCCAGAACCACATGGGGCGGGCGGGGGCGTGGCAACGCCGTGGTTACGGGCAGCCCGACAGGCTGCCCGAGGTCATTCAACCCGCTCATCCGAAGGTGCGGCTGAGAGCACCATCCACGGCGGTGATGATCTGGTCGATATCGTCTTTCGTGGCGATCAATGCGGGCGAAAAGCACAGCGTATTGTTACGGCCCGGGACCGATCGGTTGGTGGCGCCGATGATCACGCCCTGTCCCATGCAGTCGCCCACGACCGCCTGCACCTGCGCCTCAGGCACCGGGTCCTTGCTGTCGCGGTCGGCGACCAGTTCCGCCCCCAGAAACAGACCCTTGCCGCGCACATCGCCGATCACGGCATGTTTGCCCTGCAACTCTGCCAGGCGATCCAGCATGTAGTCGCCCATCGCATTGGTGTTCTCCAGCAGGCCTTCGTCTTCGATGATGGCCATGTTCTCGATCGCCGCCGCGGGACCGGCGGTGCATCCGCCGAAGGTCGAGATGTCGCGGAAGTAGTTCATCGGATCGTTCATGTCGTCCTTGAACATGTCGAAGACCCGTTCCGAGGTTACGCAGCAGGCGATGGCAGCGTAGCCGGAGGCCACGCCCTTGGCCATTGTCACGAAATCCGGCTCGATCCCGTATTGCTGATAGCCGAACCAGGTGCCGGTGCGGCCCAGCCCGCAGACCACTTCGTCGATATGGAGAAGGATGTCGTACTTGCGGCAGATCTCCTGCACCTTTTGCCAATATCCATCGGGCGCCGGGATGACGCCGCCGCCGGCTGTCACAGGTTCAAGGCAGAGACCGCCGATCGTGTCTGGCCCTTCGGCAAGGATGACCTGTTCGATCTGGTCGGCCGCCCATTCGCCATAATGCTGATCTGGGGCGCCTGCCTGCTCGTGCTTGCGGTATTCCAGGCAATGCGGAACACGGACGAACCCCGGCGTATAGGGGCCATATTGCGCGTTCCGCTCATCCTGACCGCCGGCCGAAAGACAGGCGATGGTCGTGCCGTGATAGTCGCGGTCGCGGTAGAGGATCTTGTGCTTCTTGCCGCCATACCGCTTGTGCGCGATCTGGCGGATCATCTTGAACGCCTTCTCGTTCGCCTCGGAGCCGGAGTTGCAATAGTAGACGCGGGTCAGGCCCGGCATCTTTTCGATCAGTTTTTCCGCAAAAAGCGCGCCGGGCACGGACCCCGCAGCCCCGGCGAAGTAGTTCACCTTCATCAATTGGTCGTAGACCGCGCGTGCGATCCGCTCACGTCCGTAGCCCACGTTGACCGTCCAGACCCCGCCGGACACCGCATCGAGATGTTCCTTGCCCGCCTGGTTCCAGACGCGCATCCCCTTGCCCTCGATGATGATATTGGGGTCTTTCGATTCGAAAGGCTTGTGCTGGATCAGGTGATGCCAGACATGCGCCTTGTCAGCCGCGACCACATGGCTGAGGTCGTTCTGGGAATAGGTGCCGTCCATTCGATAGCTCTCCTTGGATCATCTTTGCATTTGGGGTCAGTCTATCACATGAGCCGGAATTATGGGCAGCCGTTAGGGCCAGATTTTCTATCTGTATAAGACCAGATTGATCCTTTTGAAGCGCTCGTATCCGCCAACGAAGCTGTATTACTGCGCCTTTTCAGAAGGATGACTGTTTTTTGTTCGTTCGAAGCCGACAGTCGGCCAAGTGAAATCCCGGACCCAGGGCTGAAAAATCGTTGATCCGTTGCTCATTTTCCGGTCCGCTTTCAGGTGGGCGCCCGAAACGAGGCGTCTGCGGTCGCATGGCACGACGTGCGCGGCGCATGAGCCGTGATTTTGCGGCAGAACGAACATCAGGGGAGTTCACCAATGAAAATCAAATCCACATTGATGGGAGCCGCGGCAGGTCTTGCTGTGCTTGCCGGAAGTCAGGCGGCCTTTGCCGCCGGCCATGGCGAGATCACCGTCGGCTATTTTCTGGAATGGCCGATGCCGTTCCAATATGCCAAAGCCGAAGGCATGTATGACGAGGCGATGGACGTCACGATCAACTGGGTCAGCTTTGACACCGGCACGGCGATGTCGGCGGCGATGGCGTCAGGCGATGTGCAAATGTCGGTCAGCCAAGGCGTGCCGCCCTTTGTCGTCGCCGCCTCTGCCGGTCAGGATCTTCAGATCCTTGACGTCGCGGTGAGCTATTCGGACAACGACAACTGCGTCGTCCGCGAGGCGCTGGAAATCGATTCCGATTCGGCCGATGAGCTGGAGGGCAAGAAAGTGGCCGTGCCTCTGGGGACCGCGGCGCATTACGGTTATCTCAAGCAGATGGACCACTTCGGCGTGGATATCTCCACCATGGAAATCGTCGACATGGCGCCGCCGGACGGCGCGGCCGCCATCGCGCAGGGTTCGGTGGACATGGCGTGCGGCTGGGGCGGATCGCTGCGCCGCATGAAGGAACACGGCAACGTGCTTCTGACCGGTGCGGAGAAGGAAGAGCTGGGCATCCTCGTTTTTGACGTGACCTCGGCGCCGGCAGGCTGGGTGGCGGAGAATTCCGACATTGCAGCGCAGTTCCTTGCCGTCACCGCCGAAGCAAACGCCATGTGGGCCGACGAGGCAAATCATGCCATGATGCTTCCGGTGATCGCGCAGGACGCGGGGATGGACGAAGAGGCCACGATGGCCACCATTTCCACCTTTGTATTCCCGCCCGTCGATGAGCAATTGACTGCCAAGTGGCTGGGCGGAGGCGCGCAGGAGTTCATGAAGGGCGTGGCGGATGTCTTTGTCGAGGCGGGGTCGATCGACGCCGCGCTGGACAGCTATGCGGACACGGTGAACACCGGCCCGCTGTCATCGGCTTCGGGCATGTAAGGCCCTTGCCGCCGGGCCGCGGGGTCCGGCGGCACACGGACGGCGTCGGTTTTCCGCCGGGAAACGGTCGTTTCCACTTGCTCCGATCTTACTGAAAAAGGAGGCAGGCATGAGCGGACTGTCCATCGAAAAGTTATCCATGCGGTTCGACCTGCCCAACGGCACCTCCGTGCAAGCCTTGAAAGACGTGAGCCTGCACCTTGGAGAAGGCGAACTCATGAGCGTGCTGGGCCCGTCGGGTTGCGGCAAGACCACGCTCCTGAACATCGTGGCGGGATTTCTCGCGCCAACCGACGGTGAGATCACCCTCAACGGTCACCGGGTGAGCGGGCCGGATGCGGAACGCGGCATGGTCTTTCAACAAGGTGCGTTGTTCGAATGGATGAATGTCCGGGACAACGTCAGCTTCGGCCCCCGCATGGCCGGCAAGCGCGCGGCGGAATGGGGCGGCCGTGTCGACCACTTGCTGGACGTGGTGGGCCTGCGGGACTTCAAGGAAAAGGCCGTCTACGAATTGTCCGGCGGCATGCAGCAGCGCGTGGCTCTGGCCCGCTGCTTGGCCAATGATCCCGATGTTATCCTGATGGATGAACCGCTGGGTGCGCTGGACGCGCTGACGCGCGAAAAGATGCAGGGCCTTGTGCTGAAACTGTGGAAGGAAACCGGCAAGACCATCATCCTGATCACCCATTCCGTCGAAGAGGCGCTTCTCCTGGGCGAACGCCTTCTGGTCATGGCGCCGCGCCCCGGCCGCATACACAAGGAATACCGCCTGCCCTTTGCCGACATGGGCGTGAACGCCGATCTGCGCGAGGTCAAGAAACACCCTGACTTCGGCAGCAAGCGCGAAGAAATCCTGAGCATGATCTGGGACATGGAGGAAGAGATCATGGGCCGCACGGAGGAAAGCGCATGATTGTCCTGCTGATCTATATCGCGATCTTTGTCGCCTCCTTCTTCATCGTGAAATTCGTCGTGCACAAGACAACGACGGATTATACCTCGCTCAAGACCGTCACCTTTGGTGATGAATCCGCGGTCACCCCGAACCGTATTGCCAGCGTCGTGTCGGTGCTGTCGATCTTCCTGCTCTGGGGTGTCTTCACCGGATCCAACCTCGTTCCCCGATTTCTCCATGCGCCGGGCCCGTTCATGGGCGATGCGACGTTCACTTACACCGCCGAAGCGGAGGGTCAGGCCCCCGACGATGCCACCGTCACGGTGCGTGTTTTCGAGGTGGGCACGGATGTGGAACCCCCCGAAGTTGAGCCGGGCGATGGCTGGGCCAAGAACGATGTGGATACGGTGGGCGCATGGCGTTCGGGGTTGATCCGGGTGGACCGGAATGACGACTTCGGCCGTGACGAGGGCCATACCGTCGTGGCGGTGAACGGCCAGCCGATAGCGCCGGGTGAGTCGGTAGAGACAGAATTCGGCCGCGTTGGCATGTCCCCGAAGGGCACGTTGAATTTCGAACCTTCCAAGGGCTGGCAGATGGAACCCATCTGGCTGCCACCGCCGGAGGCGGTCATGGCGCGGCTTGGCGAGATCGCGAATGACGGCTACCGCGACAGCACATTGTGGGAACACCTCGGGTATTCGCTGTTTCGTGTGATCGTGGGCTTCTTCTTTGGCGCTCTGGTCGGCATTCCGTTGGGCTACGCGATGGGTCTCAGCAACTGGTTCCGTGGATGGTTCGATCCGATCGTGGAATTCATGCGTCCCGTTCCGCCACTGGCCCTGATCCCGCTCGTGATCATCTGGGCCGGCATCGGGGAGGTTGGCAAGATCATCCTGCTGTTCCTCGCGGCGCTCTGGATCATGGCCATCGCCGCACGGGCAGGGGTGTCCGGTGTGGCAATCTCCAAGGTGCATGCGGCCTATTCGCTGGGTGCGTCCAAGTTCCAGATCATGCGCCATGTCATCGTGCCGAATTCATTGCCGGAGATCTTTACCGGTGCGCGCGTCGCAATGGGGGTCTGCTGGGGAACCGTGGTCGCGGCAGAATTGGTGGCCGCGGAAAAGGGCGCCGGCATGATGATCATGGTCGCGTCCAAGTTTCAGCTTACCGACATCGTCCTCATGGGCATCATTCTGATCGGCGTGATCGGCTTTGGCATCGATATCCTGATGCGCATGGCCGAAAAGGCGCTTGTCCCGTGGAAAGGCCGGATCTGAAAGTCGGGCGGGGGCTGAGGCCCCCGGGCCGGGGCCTGCTGAATGGTGGGTTTCCAAAGGTGCAGGCAGCCGGACAGTCAGGAGCGACAGGCGCGCTGCACCCGGCAAATCCTAAACCGTGCCAAATCCAAATGCGGGAAAATCAGATCCGTGCGCCCATGGTGAGGTGGTTTTCGGTTTGGCACAGGGCTGCTCACCTACAATGGCAGGTGTGCGCCCGCGTCGATCATAAGACGCTGACCCGGCGCACCGTCTTGACCTGAATGCCGGCGGTCAGATGCCCTCAGCCGGGCGCGCTCAGTCTCCTGCGGGTCCCGGTGCGCCCGTCTCTGAACTCATCTGATCCAGGCTTTGCAGGAGTGACGTGACCTGCCCGTCCAGCCATCCCCGTCCAGCATCGACACTCTCTACATAGGTTTCGAGATATGGCGCAGCCATTGGAACATTTACCGACAATCGCGGTGCGAAGACATAGGCGGCCACGGCAAGGACCGCCAAAAGCACCATCAGCATGAAGCCGCGGGCAAAGGGGCTGCCTGTCTCGCGTGGTGCGGTTTCATGCCGACCACTGTCGCTACTGCGAAGCTCCACGCGCGGTTTGGATGAGGCGCGAAGGGTCTGATTGATCTCGTCGACGTTGGGCAAGAGATCGCGGCGCGATGCCGTCTCCGTTGTCGAGGGTGCGCGTTCGGCATCGGTCGCAGCCTCGGTGGGCGGCGCGGGGGCGGCCTCGTCATCGTAGGGTTGCGCAATTCGTTCGCTGTCTGGCCGGGGGCGGGGCGTCCGGTTGTCATTTCTGGGGGACTCCAGTCCAAGGTCGGGTTGGGTTTCGAGCGTTCCCGCAGATCGCTGTCTTTCCTCGTATTCGCGCTCCTCGCGGAACAGCTCGGCCATCTCCGGATCTATGCTGCGCTTGGGCGTTGTGGTCTGCGCAGGATCAGGCGCGGTGGCAGGTGGTTCGGAGACGGGCGGCTCGGAGACGGGCGGTTCGGACGGCGGCAGGGCCTCCTGTTCGCTGTCCTGTGCCGGCAATGGTGTCTCGCGCATGGTGGCCGGTTGCTGCACCCGGCGTTGAAACCACGTGTGGCCACAATTCGAGCATTGGACATCCCGGCCCGCCTCGGGGATCACCTCTAGGGGTACGTCGTATTGCGCGCCGCAATTGGGGCAAACCAGCCGCATTCCGCTTTTTTCCCGTCCTTTGGTCTGACTGAGGCCGCCCTCGGCGGTTCCCTGCGACCTTAGGCTGTCCGGATCGGCGGGAAAAGTCCAATTCTGAAGGGCGTTGCGTTGCAAGATGCTGGTGGGTCGGGCAAAACGGCAACCAGCGCAAGAATACAGAGGCAGAGCCACCGTGATCGAACTGGACAATGTGGCCTATTCCTATAGCGGTGAGGCGCTGTTTTCCGGAATCTCGCTTCAGCTTGCGCCGGGCGCCTTTCATTTTCTGACCGGGCCATCGGGGGCGGGCAAGACCACCTTCATGAAATTGTGTTACGGCGCCCTGCAACCCACGGGCGGCACGATCCAACTGTTCGGTGAGGATCTGCGCAGCATGGACCGCGATGCGGTCGCCTATGCCCGCAGAAGGATCGGTGTGGTGCATCAGGACTGCCAGTTCCTCGACCATCTCCCGGTCGCCGAAAACGTCGCCTTGCCATTGACCGTGTCGGGTCAGGCTTCGCCGGATCAGGCCGACAACCTTCAGGAATTGATGTCCTGGGTCGGGCTGAGTGCGAAATTCGAATCTTTGCCCCCGGAACTTTCAGGGGGGGAACGTCAGCGTGCGGCGCTTGCAAGGGCGCTGATCCTGTCGCCGGATGTGATCCTTGCGGATGAACCCACGGGCAATGTCGACTGGGAGATGTCGCAGAGGCTGCTGCGCCTGCTGGTGGAACTGAACAGGATGGGCAAGACGGTGATGATCGCCACGCATGATCTTGCGCTGATCCGGGCCGCCAAAAGCCTCGTGCCTGCGCGGGTCCTCAGGATCGCGGGCGGCACCCTGCAATCGGCGGGGGCAGATTTGTGATCGCGCTTCTGGACCGTGCCAAAAGCCTTGTGACCTCGCGGGATGCCGGGGCAGATCGCGTCGTGCCGCCGTCGGGGTTTACCGTGCGCCTGACGCTGTTCACCGCCGCTGCGATGGCCTTTCTGGCTGTCTTTGCGCTGGCGTTGTCGCTGGCGGCGGGGCGGCTGGCCAATACCTGGGGCGAGGAGTTGGCCCGTGCCTCCACCATCCGGATTTCTGCACCCGAGGGGCAGTTGCCCGCGCAGACCGCGGCGGTCTTGCGGGTGCTGGAACAGACACCTGGGGTGGCCGATGCCCGCGCCCTGAGCGATGAAGAACAGCGGATCTTGCTGGAGCCGTGGTTCGGGCCGGATCTGCCGCTGGAAAGCCTTGCCATCCCGCAGTTGATCGAGGTGATGGAAGATCCCACCGGGTATGATGCCGAAGGATTACGCCTGCGTCTGCAGGCGGAGGCCCCGGGGGCCGTTCTTGACGAACATGGCCGATGGCGCCGTCCGCTGGTGGCTGCGGCGGGGCGATTGCGGATCCTTGGCTGGCTGGCCATCGGATTGATCGGTGCCGCAACCGGGGCGATGGTGACATTGGCGGCCAATGCCGCGCTGTCGGCCAACGCGCAGGTGATCGCTGTCCTGCGGCTGGTTGGGGCGACGGACGGATACATCGCGCGCGCCTTTGTCCGGCGCTTCACGTTACGCACCCTGACCGGTGCGGCGGTGGGCACCGGGGCCGGGCTGGCCGCACTGCTGCTCATGCCGGTGGGGGGCGACACGGGGGGTATCCTGACCGGTCTGCGTTTTGCCGGGGTGCAATGGCTTTATCCCTTGCTGGTTCCGCCGATGGCAGCGGTCGTGGCCTTTCTGGCGACGGAACTGGCCGCGCGCAGGGTGCTTGGAGGTCTTGCATGATACGCTGGATCATGTCGTTTCTGTTCGTGGCCCAGATGTATGCAATGATGGGCGTCATGGGCATCGGCTTGTTGCCTGTCGCACTGGCCTCGCGGCGCGGAGCACGGTTCGTTGCGCGGCTCTATTGCCGCTGGGTCCGGGTGACCGCGCATCTCATGGTTGGGCTGCGCACGGAGGTGCGAGGAAAGATACCCACTGGCGAGGTCCTGATCGCGGCCAAGCACCAGTCCTTTCTGGATATCATCCTGATCTTCGGCGCCGTTCCCGCGGGCAAGTTCATCATGAAGCGGGAGCTGATGTGGATGCCGGTGATCGGCCAATACGGGCTTCGCATGGGGTGTGTGCCGGTCGCGCGCGGCAAACGCGGACTTGCGATTACCAAGATGATGGAGGATGTCGCCCGTGGTGCCGCCGATCCCGGCCAGTTGATCATCTATCCGCAGGGCACGCGGATCGCCCCGGGGGTGAAAGCGCCCTACAAGGTTGGCGCGGCCCTGCTGTATCTGCAATCGGGCCAGGCCTGTGTGCCTGCCGCCACCAATGTCGGCGTGTTCTGGCCGCGCAAGGGGATTTACCGAAAGCCCGGTCTTGCCGTGGTGGAATTTCTGCCACCGATCCCGCCGGGTCTGGACCGGGATCAGTTTTTATCCCGACTGGAGTCAGAGGTTGAAACAGCTTCCGACGCGCTCATGAAAGAGGCTGGATTCGAGCCTTAGGCAGACCGCGCCTGACACAGTCACCGTTTTGCGGATCAGCCGGCAGGGGCATCTCGCGCATACCAGACACAAGGCGCCATGAAGTCCGGCCGTCTCCCGCATCGGGAAACGGCCGAAGATCCAAGGTGCGGGATCACATGTGGATCGGCCCGTCGCCACAGGCGAGCGCGGCCTCGCGCACCGCCTCGGAATAGGTCGGGTGGGCATGGCAGGTCAGGGCCACATCCTCGGCGGAGGCGCCGAATTCCATTGCCACGCAAATTTCATGGATCAGGTCGCCGGCCATCGGTCCGATGATATGCGCGCCAAGGATACGGTCGGTTTCCTTGTCGGCCAGTATCTTGACGAAGCCGTCGGCGGCAAAATTGGCCTTGGCCCGACCGTTCCCCATGAAGGAGAACTTGCCCACCTTGTAGGCGCGGTCTTCCTTTTTCAGATCTTCCTCCGTGGCGCCGACACTGGAAACCTCCGGATGCGTGTAGATCACCGACGGGATCACGCCGTAATTCACGTGACCATGTTTGCCCGCGATGACCTCGGCGGCCGCCATGCCCTCATCCTCTGCCTTGTGGGCCAGCATCGGACCCTCGATGCAGTCGCCGATGGCATAGACGCCGGGGATATTGGTCTGCCAATGACCATCGACCTTGATCTGACCGCGTTGCAGCATTTCGACACCCAGCGCCTCGAGGCCCAGCCCGTCGGTGAAGGGTTTCCGGCCCGTGGCCACCAGCACCACATCGGCGTCCACGGTGTGTTCGCTGTCGTCCTTGCGCAGCTTGTAGGTGACCTTGCCCTTTGTCTTGGTCGCCTCGACCTTCTGGACCGCGGCACCGAGCGTGAAGCTCAACCCCTGCTTGGCGAGGATCTTTTGAAATTGCTTGGACACCTCGGTGTCCATGGTCGGGGTGATGCCGTCGAGGAATTCGATGACCTGCACCTCCGATCCCAGCCGCGCATAGACCGATCCCATTTCAAGACCGATCACGCCCGCGCCGATCACGCAGAGCTTCTTCGGGATCTTGCCCAGTTCCAGCGCGCCGGTGGAACTGACCACGACCTTTTCGTCGATCTCGACATTCGGGATCGAGCTGGCGTCGGACCCGGTAGCGATGATGATGCTCTTGGCCTCGTGGATGTCATCGCCGACCTTGACCTTGCCGGCTTCGGGCACGGAGCCCCAGCCCTTGATCCAGTCGATCTTGTTCTTCTTGAACAGGAATTCGATGCCCTTGGTGTTCTGGCCAATGACCTCTTCCTTGTAGGACAGCATCTGTTTCCAGTCGACGGTCGGCGCCTTGCCCTTGAGGCCCATCTTGGCGAAGTTGTGCTCTGCCTCATGGAGCTGGTGGGTGGCATGGAGCAGGGCCTTGGACGGGATGCAGCCGACGTTCAGGCAGGTTCCGCCCAGCGTGTCACGCCCTTCGACGCAGGCGGTCTTCAGTCCCAGTTGCGCTGCGCGGATCGCGGCGACATAGCCTCCGGGGCCGGAGCCGATGACGATAAGGTCGTATTTTGCCATGACGTTTTCCTTTCGATGTCAACGAGGCAGGGGGCGCTGCCCCCGTCTGCCTGAGGCAGACTCCCCCGGGATATTTTTGGCCCAAAGAAGGGCCGGTGCGGTGCTGCGTCCAGAGCGAATATGTCCGTATTGAAGAATCACAGGAGGGCCATGAGCAGCATCAGTGCGGTGGCGAAGAACCCGACCATCCAGATCAGCGACCGCCACGGCACCCATCCGAAGTAATAGGCGGGGATATAGAGGATCCGGGCCAGCAGGTAGAGCACGGACAGCGCGGCGGTCACGCCATTGCCCTGATCCGAGAAGGTGATGACCAGAACGGCGATCGAAAACAGGATCAGCCCCTCGAAATGATTGTCGAGCGCGCGGACGAGGCGCGCCGTTCCGGGCGACAGCTGATCCTCGAGCGCACCGCCAAGCCGCTCACGGTCCCGCGGGCCGAGCGTCTTGCCTGTGCCGAGTTCACGGTTGGCGGGGACCGACATCAGCGCATATTGCACGACCTGAAGCAGCGCGGCGAGGGTAAGGACAGTGAGTTCTGGGGTCATTTCGGCGCCACGAGACCGGCAGGCTGTCTGGCTGTTGACCGGTGAGCAAGCCAATGCGCGCACTTGCGTTGACGGCAGACCGCACCCGGCGGGTGCGCGAGGGCGGCGCGTTCATGCAGCGCTTTCGGCGCGGCAGTCCATTCACTGGTTGTCATCTCAACACCCGTTCGCTTGTTTGCGTGGCAAAAGCCTTTGCCACGCAGTTTGGTGTCCGCCCGGAACGACTTCGGCCCGAACCTCACAGATCCATCAGCAACCGCCGCGGGTCTTCCAGCGCCTCTTTGACGCGGACGAGGAAGGTCACCGCCCCTTTGCCGTCGACGATCCGGTGGTCATAGGACAGCGCGAGATACATCATCGGGCGGATCTTGATCTCCCCGTTGACGACCATGGGCCGGTCCTGGATCTTGTGCATCCCGAGGATGCCCGACTGCGGCGGGTTGAGGATTGGCGAGGACATCAAGGACCCGTAGACGCCGCCGTTGGAGATGGTGAAGGTGCCGCCCTGCATCTCGGCCATCGACAGTTTGCCGTCGCGCGCGCGCTTGCCCTTTTCACCGATCGCCTTTTCGATTTCGGCGAAAGACATGGCGTCCGCGTTGCGGATCACCGGCACCACGAGGCCCTGTGGCGTGCCCGCCGCGATGCCCATATGCACGAAGTTCTTGTAGACGATATCGGTGCCGTCGATTTCGGCATTGACCTCGGGGACCTCGCGCAGGGCATGGCAGCATGCCTTGGTAAAGAATGACATGAAGCCGAGCTTCACCCCGTGCTTCTTTTCGAACAGGTCCTTGTATTCCTTCCGCAGCGCCATCGTTTCCGTCATGTCCACCTCGTTATAGGTGGTCAGGATGGCCGCGTTGTTCTGGGCATCCTTGAGGCGGCGCGCGATTGTCTGCCGCAGGCGCGTCATCTTTACCCGTTCCTCGCGCTCTGCGTCATCCGCCGATACCGGTGCACGGGGGGCCTGCTTTGCGGGGGCTGCGGCAGACGACGCCTTGGTGGCAGAGGCCGCGGCGGCCACGGCACGGCTCACGTCGTCTTTCATCACGCGGCCATCTCGGCCGCTGCCCTTGATCTGATCGCGTTCCAGACCGGCTTCCGCCATGGCTTTTTCGGCGGCGGGGGCATCCTTGATATCCTTGCCGGGGCCGCCGTTTCCGGCGGGCGGGGTCTGATACTGGGTGCCGGTGGCTGCCTCGTCCGGGGTCGGTGCCTTGGCTACGGCAGGGCCGCCCGAGGACAGAACCGCGAGCTTGCTGTCGGCCTGCACTGTGGTGCCCTCCGCCGCGATGACCTCCGTCAGGGTGCCGGCGGCGGGGGCGGGCACCTCTACCGACACCTTGTCCGTCTCCAGTTCGCACAGCATCTCATCCTGCGCGACTGTGTCGCCTACTTTCTTGAACCACGTCGATACGGTGGCCTCAGTCACCGACTCGCCCAGTGTCGGAACCATCACATCGACCGACTTCGACTCCGACTCCGATGCGGCGGTCTTTTCGGCGGCTCCTTCGGCGGATTGCCGGGCTGCCGGGGCGGGTTTCTTGTCCGCCGGGGCCGTATCGCTTGCGCCTTCGGAGATATTGGCCAGAAGGGCATCGACACCGACGGTCTCGCCTTCTTGGGCGACGATGTCGCTCAGCGTGCCGGCCACCGGAGAGGGAACCTCTACCGTCACTTTGTCGGTCTCCAGTTCGCACAGCATTTCGTCGACGGCCACGGCATCGCCGGGCTTCTTGAACCATGTGGCGACCGTGGCTTCGGTCACCGATTCCCCAAGAGTAGGGACGCGCACTTCGGTCATTGTCTCAGTTTCCTTCCATCGAAAGCGCTTCGTTCACGAGCGCCTCTTGCTGTGCTTTGTGCATGCTGGCCAGACCCGTCGCAGGCGAGGCCGATGTTGCGCGGCCCACGTAGCGCGGGCGCGGATGCGTGGCGCCGATGCGGCCCAGCACCCATTCGATATTCGGTTCGATGAAATGCCAGGCGCCCTGGTTCTTGGGCTCTTCCTGGCACCAGATCATCTCTGCCCCCTTGAAGCGTTCCAGCTCCTTGACAAGGCTGATCGCCGGGAACGGGTAGAACTGTTCGATCCGCAACAGGTAGACATCGTCGATCCCCTGGGAGTCGCGTTCTTCTAGAAGGTCGAAGTAGACCTTGCCAGAACACATCACCACGCGCTTGATCTGGTCGTCCGATTTCAGTTGGGTGTCGGAATTGCCCTTTTGCGCATCGTCCCAGAGGACCCTGTGGAAGCTGGAACCTTCAGTGAAATCCCCGGACTCGGAGATGCAGAGCTTGTGCCGCAGCAGCGACTTGGGCGTCATGAGCATCAGGGGCTTTCGGTAGGACCGGTGGAGTTGGCGGCGCAGGATGTGAAAGTAGTTCGCCGGGGTCGAGCAATTCGCCACGATCCAGTTGTCCTGACCGCAGAGTTGCAGAAATCTTTCCAGTCGGGCCGAGCTGTGCTCTGGTCCCTGACCTTCGAATCCATGAGGCATCAGGCAGACAAGGCCCGACATCCGCAGCCATTTCGATTCACCCGAACTGATGAACTGGTCGAACATGATCTGCGCGCCGTTGGCGAAATCGCCAAACTGCGCCTCCCATAGGGTCAGGGCGTTCGGCTCCGCGAGGGAAAACCCATACTCGAACCCCAGCACCGCATATTCCGAAAGCGCGGAATCGATAACCTCGTAGCGGGCCTGGCCCTCTCGAATATTGTTCAGGGGGAAATAACGGTCCTCGTTTTCCTGGTTGATGATCGCCGAATGTCGCTGCGAGAAGGTTCCGCGCGTCGAATCCTGCCCCGACAGACGGACCGGGTATCCTTCAAGCTGCAAGGAACCGAAAGCCAGCGATTCCGCGGTGGCCCAGTCAAAGCCCTTGCCGCTCTCGAACATCTTGGCGCGGGTTTCCAGCAACCTCGCGACCGTCTTGTGCGCAGGAAAACCATCCGGAAGGGTGGTCAGCGCAGTGCCGATTTCCCGAAAGGCTTCGGAACTGACAGCGGTCTTGCCGCGCTGGTATTTTCCCTGTGTCTGCTTGTCGAGATGGCTCCAGCGGCCGTCCAGCCAGTCCGCCTTGTTCGGGCGGTAAACCTTGCCGGCTTCGAACTCCTCGTTCAGATGCGCCTGAAAGGAGGCCTTCATGTCCTCGATCTCGCCCTCGGGGATCAGGCCGTCCTGCACAAGCCGTTCGGTATAAAGCGTCAATGTCGTCTTCTGGCGCTTGATCTTGTTATACATGATCGGGTTGGTGAACATGGGCTCGTCGCCCTCGTTGTGACCGAACCGGCGATAGCAGAAGATGTCGATGACCACGTCCTTGCCGAACTTCTGGCGGAATTCCGTCGCGACCTTGGCGGCGTGGACCACCGCCTCCGGGTCGTCGCCATTGACGTGAAAGATCGGCGCCTCGACCACCAGCGCGTTGTCGGTCGGATAGGGCGAAGACCGGCTGAAATGCGGCGCGGTGGTGAACCCGATCTGGTTGTTCACGACGATATGCATGGTGCCGCCGGTCCTGTGGCCGCGCAGACCGGACAGGGCAAAGCACTCCGCGACGACACCCTGACCCGCAAAAGCCGCATCGCCATGCAGCAGGATCGGCATGACCGCCGTGCGATCGGGGTCGTTGCGCTGGTCCTGCTTGGCGCGGACCTTGCCCAGCACCACCGGGTTTACCGCCTCAAGATGCGAAGGGTTTGCCGTCAGGGACAGGTGCACGGTGTTGCCGTCAAAGTCCCGGTCCGAGGACGCGCCGAGATGGTATTTCACATCGCCGGAGCCATCCACGTCCTCAGGCTTGAAACTGCCGCCCTGAAACTCGTTGAAGATCGCCTTGTAAGGTTTGTTCATCACGTTGGCGAGCACCGACAGACGTCCCCGGTGCGGCATCCCGATGACGATTTCCCGGATGCCCAGTGCGCCGCCGCGCTTGATGATCTGTTCCATCGCGGGGATCAGGCTTTCGCCGCCATCGAGGCCGAAACGCTTGGTGCCCATGTATTTGACGTGGAGGAATTTCTCGAACCCTTCGGCTTCGACCATCTTGTTCAGGATTGCCTTGCGGCCCTCCCGCGTGAATTTCACTTCCTTGCCGAAGCCCTCGATCCGTTCCTTGAGCCAGCTTGCCTGCTCGGGGTCGGAAATATGCATGTATTGCAGCGCGAAGGTGCCGCAGTAGGTGCGTTTCACGATCGACACGATCTCGCGCAGCGAGGCGATCTGAAGCCCCAGCACGTTGTCGATGAAGATCGGGCGGTCCATGTCCCCTTCGGTGAACCCGTAGGATTTGGGATCTAGTTCCGGATGGTTCGAGGTGTCCCGCAGGCCCAGCGGATCCAGATCGGCGGCCAGGTGGCCACGAATGCGGTAGGCGCGGATGATCATCAGCGCGCGGATGCTGTCCAGAACGGCGCGCTGCACCTGATCGTCGGTCAGTTTGACTTCGGCTTGCTGTGCCTTGTCCTTGATCTTTTGTGCGGCGCTCTTGGCCTCTGCCGGGACGGCGGGCATGGGCCATTCCCCGGTCAGCGCACCGGTGAGGTCGTCGTCGGGCATCGGCGGCCAGTCCGGACGCGCCCATGAAGGACCCTGTGCGTCTTTCCGCACATCGTCGTCTGAATCGCCCAACTGTTCGAAGAAGGCGGCCCAGGCATCATCCACCGCATTCGGATTGGCGGCATAACGGGCATACATCTGTTCGAGATATTCCGCGTTGTGCCCCTGCATGAAGGAGGATGCATGGAAGAGGTCGTTCGGGCTTTGGTCGGTCATTGGGGCACCTCGTTGCGGTTTGGACCGTGTGGGTTCGGGCCGTATTGGGTTGGACCATGGAAAGTCGGGGCATGGTGGATCATGGAGCAGCGCATATCATAGGGCCTTGGAATACAAGGTGTCGTGACAGGTGCGCAGTCTGGTCATGGCGTCTTGCATATAGGCCTCGCCATCATTGGCAACTGCCGCGTCCCGTTCTGTTTCGGCGCGGGCGATCAGGGGACGGACATGCACGAGATGCGGATCATCACGGCGGCGCAGTCCGGCGGCATAATCGGACAGGTGCTTGGCACGGGGTGTATAGGCGTCCATCAGACCCACAGGCACGGTCTGGCCGGCTGTGGCACGCCCGTGCAGGTATTGATCAAGGGCCACCGCCCCGGCATGGCATTCCAGATGCGCCAGCACATCCGGATCATCGGCATTCCGATCCGGCAGGAGCAAGAGCGCCGCGACCCCGACGGCGGCTGCCGGACCCCAGAGCCATCTGGTTCGGCGGCGGAGCGGCGAACGGGGATCAGCGATCATCGCTGCCCTCTCGTCCGGCGATCCTCTGTCCTGTTGCAGAGACGTTGGTCATCTGGCTCCAATAGCCCCGGCGTCTTGCCGGGGCCTCCTGTGTGATGTCCCGGTGTGGACCGGAACGGATTGCCTCAACCGATGGCTTTCAGCACCGCTTCGCCAAGGGTTGCCGGGCTGTCGGCCACGACGATCCCGGCGGATTTCATCGCCTCGATCTTGCTTTCCGCGTCGCCCTGACCACCGGAGACGATCGCCCCCGCGTGCCCCATGCGGCGTCCCGGAGGGGCGGTGCGGCCGGCGATGAACCCGGCGGTGGGCTTCCAGCGGCCCTTCTTGCGCTCGTCGGCAAGGAATTGGGCTGCCTCTTCCTCGGCCGTGCCACCGATTTCGCCAATCATGATGATCGATTGGGTTTCATCGTCCGCGAGGAACATTTCCAGCACGTCGATATGCTCGGTCCCTTTGATCGGGTCGCCACCGATTCCGACGGCGGTCGACTGCCCCAGACCGCTGTCCGAGGTCTGTTTGACCGCCTCATAGGTCAGTGTGCCGGAACGCGACACCACGCCGACGCTGCCGCGCTTGTGGATATGGCCGGGCATGATGCCGATCTTGCAGGCGTCCGGCGTGATGACACCGGGGCAGTTCGGGCCGATCAGGACCGAATTGCTGTCCACCAGCGCGCGTTTGACCCGCATCATGTCGAGCACGGGGATGCCTTCCGTGATGCAAACGATCAGCTCCATCTCCGCATCCAGCGCTTCGAGGATGCTGTCCGCCGCGAAGGGCGGCGGCACATAGATCACGGAGGCATTTGCCCCGGTCACATGCCTTGCCTCGTGGACCGAGTTGAAGACAGGCAGGTCCAGATGCGTCTGCCCACCCTTGCCGGGGGTCACGCCGCCGACCATCTTCGTGCCGTAGGCGATCGCCTGTTCGGAGTGAAATGTGCCCTGGGATCCTGTGAATCCTTGGCAGATGACTTTTGTGTTTTCGTCGATGAGGACGGCCATATTGATGTTCCTAATGCCGGAACCGTTCGGCAAGAACGGCTGCTTCGGCGCCGGTCAGGCGCATGATTTTGTCATTTCGGTCTCGGTGGATTCGACCGAGGCTATCGATGCCGTCCGCCCCTTCTACGTACCGGTATGGGCCAAGGTTTTCCGTCGTGAGTGGATCGGTAACCTCGGTCCCAATATCGGCGAGCAAGAGACGATAGGCATCCTTCTTCTTGTTGGGATCACGGACTTGCGGGACCGTTATCGCTTCGAATGACGTCAGAGTTGCGGTGGCGTGCAGGGCGCTTTTATTCGCGGGTTCATCGCCGAGCCAGACAAAGACTGTCGCCCCCAGATCATCAGCTTGCAAAGCGGCCGACTTCATACGGGGCACGATCGCCATATTGTCTTGCAGCGACCCGGCCATCACTTTGAGAACCAGCGCCACGGATTACCCTTTGACCGCTTTCACGATTTTCTGCGCCCCGTCCTTGAGATCATCCGCGGCAATCACGTCGAGGCCGGAGGTGTTGATGATCTCCTTGCCCTTTTCGACATTCGTGCCTTCGAGGCGGACAACCAGCGGCACCTTGAGGCCAACCTCCTTGACCGCGGCGACCACACCCTCGGCGATCACATCGCAGCGCATGATGCCGCCGAAGATGTTCACCAGAATGCCTTTGACCTTGTCATCGGAGGTGATGATCTTGAACGCCTCCGTCACCTTTTCCTTGGTGGCGCCGCCGCCTACGTCGAGGAAGTTGGCCGGTTCCGCGCCATAAAGCTTGATGATGTCCATCGTCGCCATGGCAAGGCCCGCGCCATTCACCATGCAGCCGATCTCGCCATCCAGCGCAATGTAGTTGAGATCGTATTTCGACGCTTCGAGTTCCTTGGAATCTTCTTCCGTCGTGTCCCGCAATTCGGCGATGTCGGCATGGCGATACATCGCGTTGCCGTCAAAGCTCATCTTGGCATCAAGGCATTTCAGATCGCCGGAGTCGGTCACGATCAGCGGGTTGATCTCCAGCATCTCCATGTCCTTCTCGACAAAGAGCTTGTAGAGGGTGCCCATCAGCGCAACGCATTGCTTGATCTGCTTGCCGGTCAGGCCGAGGTTGAAGGCGATGCGGCGGCCGTGAAAGGCTTGATAGCCGGTCGCCGGATCGACGCTGAAGGACAGGATCTTTTCCGGCGTGCTTTCGGCGACTTCCTCAATGTCCATGCCGCCCTCGGTGGAGGCCACGAAGGACACACGGCTGGTCTGGCGGTCGACCAGCAGCGCCAGATACATCTCTTTCTCGATGCCCGAACCGTCCTCGATGTAGATGCGGTTGACTTGCTTGCCCGCGGGGCCGGTCTGCTTCGTGACCAGAGTGCGGCCCAGCATCCGCTTGACCTCCATCTCGGCCTCTTCCACGGATTTGGTCAGGCGCACGCCACCCTTCTCGCCGGCGTCGGCCTCCTTGAAGGTGCCCTTGCCGCGCCCGCCTGCATGGATCTGCGCCTTGATCACCCAGAGAGGACCGTCAAGCGCCCCGGCAGAGGTCTTGGCTTCGTCGGCTTTCAGAACGACGCGACCGTCGGAAACGGGCGCGCCGTAACTGCGCAAGAGCGCCTTGGCCTGATATTCGTGGATATTCATGGGTAGACTGTCCCCGTTTTTGTTGCGGATTTCGCCTACCTAGTCAGGCGGATGCGTCGTTTAGAACAGGCTTTTTGCCGCATCACGGCATTTTGGGGGGATTTCCGACATTTGTGATCACAGCTATCGGACGTGTGATCACAAATGTCCTGCCTTGATGTTGATTTTGATTCGTGGGCCACACCTGCCTAGCCGCCGCACCACGATCAAAGGTGTCAGGCCCCGGAACATTCTGGGATGAGAAAAGGTTTGCCCTCGAAATCCATGGATCCGCCGTTCGTGGACGAAGCCCGGTCCAGCGCCTGCCCTGCCTCATGGTGTTGGTGCCAGCCGAGGTTTTCAACCCCGCCTGGTGGCGTATGGGCCACCCTGTCCATGCGGATGCCTGTTTTCGATGCAACACGCTGTGAGAAACGAATGGGTGCGAATGCAAAAAAAAATGCGCGCCCGAACGGGCGCGCAATCATAGTTCATCGGCGCGCGGCAAGGCCGCTTGCCATCTGCGCGGTCAGTTGAGCGACCCGTCGATGCCCTTGCACGCCTCGATCAGGCCCTGAACGGCCTTGACCGAAGTGTCGAACATCTCCTGCTCTTCCTTGGTAAGCTTGATGTTGACGATCCTTTCGACCCCACCGGCGCCGATGACCGTCGGCACGCCGACATACATGCCCTTCAGGCCGAATTCCCCATCGCAATAGGCGGCACAGGGCAAAACACGCTTCTGGTCCTTAAGGAAGGCCTCGGCCATCTCGATCGCGGATGTGGCCGGTGCGTAAAAGGCCGAGCCCGTCTTCAGCAACCCGACGATCTCGGCGCCGCCGTCGCGGGTCCGTTGAACGATGGCATCCAGTTTTTCCTGCGTGGTCCAGCCCATGGACACGAGGTCGGGCAGGGGTATGCCGCCAACCGTCGAATAGCGCACCGAAGGCACCATCGTGTCGCCGTGGCCCCCCAGAACGAAGGCGCTTACGTCTTTCATAGACACGTCGAATTCAAGGCTCAGGAAATGACGGAAGCGCGCGGAGTCCAGAACGCCGGCCATGCCGCAGACCTTGTTCGCGGGCAGGCCCGAAAATTGCTGGAGCGCCCAGACCATGGCGTCGAGCGGGTTCGTAATGCAGATGACGAAAGCGTTCGGCGCGTTGTCGCGAATGCCCTCGCCCACCGCTTTCATGACCTTGAGGTTGATGCCCAGAAGATCGTCACGGCTCATGCCGGGCTTGCGCGGCACACCCGCGGTGACGATGCAGACGTCGGCCCCTGCGATGTCCGCATAGTCCTGAGTGCCCTTCAGCTTTGCATCGAAGCCCTCTGAGGGACCGGATTCAGCAATGTCGAGCGCCTTTCCCTCTGGTGTGCCCTCGGAGATGTCGAAAAGCACGACGTCACCTAGCTCTTTCATTGCTGCAAGGTGGGCAAGAGTGCCACCGATCTGTCCCGCGCCGATCAGGGCGATCTTGGGTCTGGCCATGGATTTCATCTCCGGTCCTGCGTGAATCTGGAACTTTGGGTACGCCCAGATGCGCGTTGGCGCAAGAGCGCTGCGATGCGGCGCAACGTCCGCCTGTCTTGTCGGCGGGGTAGAGAACGAGATAAGAACCTGAGCGAAGGGCAGTTTTTGCGGAGGCCGGCATGGATCTATTCACGGCGCCGGTTCTTGCGGTGGCGATCCCCGCAGTGATATTCGCCGGCATTTCCAAGGGCGGCTTCGGCTCGGGCGTGGCCTTTGCCGGGGCGTCGATTCTGGCGATCACGCTGGACCCGGGGATCGCTCTTGGCCTGATGCTGCCATTGCTCATGTTGATCGATGTGGCCAGCCTGCCCGCCTATTGGCGCAAGTGGGATTGGAACGCGGTGCGCGTGCTGCTGCTGGGGTCGGCCCCGGGCATCGCGCTGGGCGCGTTCTTCTATGCCTGGACGGACCCGGATACGATCCGTCTTCTGATCGGATTGGTGGCGGTGTTGTTTGTCGCGTGGCAAATGGCGCAGAAACTGGGTCTGATCCGCCTCGGCAGCACGAAATTCGGCCCCGGCGTCGGCGTCGGGGCCGGCCTCGTTGTCGGGTTTACCAGTTTCGTCAGCCATGCCGGTGGCCCGGCAGCAGCGGTCTATCTATTGGGGCAGGGCCTGTCGAAGACCACTTTCCAAGCGACGACGGTGCTCACATTCTGGGCTGTCAACGTCGCGAAGGTAGGCATTTACGCAGGCATGGGGATTTTCACGAGGGAGACGCTGCTCCTCGATCTGTTGCTGATACCCTTTGCCTTGCTTGGCACCTGGATCGGGATCAAGGCGCATCACATGGTGAATGAACGCATTTTCTTCGCGATCGCCTATGTTGCTCTGATGATGACAGGGACCAAACTGATCTGGGACGCCCTGACATGACGCAACGGGCGGCACTCCGGGGCAAATCCAATCCATCCCTCGGGCCGTCGGCGGGGGTCACACTGGGGAAAACACTCCGCCGACGGGGAAATTCTGATCACTTCGAAGGTATGGGTGGCAATCAGGCATCGTCACCCTTGGGCGGAAGTATTTCGGCCAGTTCCTCGAAAGCCTGACCGCTCGCGACAAGGCACGTGATGCCGGTCGCCATGGTCACCGTGATGGTCCACGAGCCCGAGTCGACTGAGGCGAATACCTCCATCACGGCATTGTTTGCGCCCAGACCCATGCTCTTGCGCGTCTCGCCAAATTTGGTGGCCAATCGCTCAACAACCTGATCGCGGGGGGCGCAGTTGCGCAGGCCTTGCGCGTCAACCTGGCTGGCGGCACCCAGCAGCAGGCCTGCCGAGAGCATCGCGAACTTGATGTATTTCTCCGTCATATTGTAACCTTTCGGCTGCGCACCGGGCAATTTCCTGCGGATTTTCCGCTGTCCCGGCACAGGGAGGTCCCCTCGAATCCGGGGTGGCGTCCCTGTGGCCGTCCGCCCCTTGCCGCATCGCGCGACATGGACACATCGTCTGTCCGAGGCCGCTTAAATCGCGTTAACGCGGCGTGCGTTGCGTCAAATGCTGTCTATTGAGAGCGGGCGGGTATCGAAAAATGCGCAAGTTCTGCGCTGCGGCAATTTCAGTCTTGAACTATCAAGTCAAAAATGCGCATTTTCGCGCAACAAAATTACCAGAGGTGACTCAGATGGATTTGCGCGCGCGCCCCTACCGCTCCGTCCTTTACATTCCCGGTTCACGGCAGCGGGCTTTGGAAAAGGCACGCGCGCTGCCCGTTGACGCCATCATCTTCGACCTCGAAGATGCCGTCACGCCTGACGAAAAACCTTCCGCACGCGACACCCTGGCCGAGGCGCTGTCGCGCCCTTACGGAATGCGCACGCGCATCGTGCGCATCAACGGGTTGGAGACAATCTGGGGTGAAGATGACGCTCGTGCGGCCGACACCATGGACTGCGACGCCGTTCTTCTGCCCAAGGTGGAAAGCGCAGCCCAACTCGACGCGCTTGCGGCGCTGACGGACAAGCCCCTCTGGGCCATGATGGAAACGCCTGCGGGGATGCTCGCCGCGGGCGAGATCGCCGCACATCCAAGGCTCGCCGGGATGGTGATGGGCACCAACGATCTGGCCAAGGAGTTGAACGCGCGTTTTCGCGCGGACCGCTTGCCCATGCTGACGGGCATCGGATTGTGCGTTCTGGCCGCCAAGGCTCAGGGCATCATCGTCGTGGACGGCGTCTACAACGCCTTCAAGGACGACGACGGTCTGCGCGCTGAATGCGTGCAGGGCCGAGACATGGGTATGGACGGAAAAACGCTGATCCACCCGGCACAAGTCGAGGTCGCCAATACCGCCTTTGCGCCGGACGCCGAAGAGATCGATCTGGCCCAACGTCAGATCGACGCCTATGAGACGGCCGAAAAGGCGGGGCAGGGTGTTGCTGTGGTCGACGGAAAAATCGTGGAGAACCTCCATGTCGAAACCGCGCGCAAGACGCTGGCCCGGGCACAAGCCATTGCGGC